>JAKLIS010000022.1 GCA_022709485.1 Elusimicrobiota bacterium
GCACTGGGGAACTTTCTTACAATATCTTTTTCCAAGTTCTACTAAAAGCGCGTGGTATTCCCCGTAAAGATCGGGATCGCGCGGCAAGGCCTTTATAAAAGAGGCTTGAATGTCTGAATAAGATTCGCTCCCCCTTATCAAACCCCATCGAGATACGATTCGTCGCGTATAAGCATCAACCACAAAAATAGGCAATCCGCCGGCGTAAAGCATCATGGAATCGGCTGTCTCAGGGCCAATTCCTTTAATCGAAAGAAGCCGTTTTCGTACCTCGGCCAGTTCTCCTGATAATAAATGGGAAAATTGACCGCCATGTTGGGTTTTCAAAATATTCAAAAATTCCCTGACGCGAGCGGCTTTTTGGCGATAATACCCGCTTGGATGTAAAAATTTTTCTAAACGGGTTTGGGAAAGCCGGAGCAGCTTCTCGATATGGAGATTTTTTTCCCGGTGAATGGCGTTAAAAACCTTAACCACATTGCTCCAGCTCGTATTTTGAGTTAAGAGGGCGCCGAGACAGATTTCGAGCTTTTCATCCTCTTTTGTTTTTTTAACCGACTTTTTGGGATGGTAGGCCGGCTCGAAAGACCCCGCTTGGGTCGTCGGCCACCAGCCTTGGCAACCAAATTGGTTGAGGAGACGCGTGTAATAATTTTTAAGAGAAATTTTCTTTTTCATTTGGATTTTAAGGGCGGTTTGCGGTTTTGTTTAAGGTGAAAGCCGGACGGCAGAAGAACAGAAATTCCGTTTATTTCAAAAGGGCGGCCAAAACGGCCTTTTGCACATGCAGGCGATTTTCCGCTTGATCGAACACGACGGATTGGGGTCCTTCAAGAAGCTCTTCGGTGATTTCCTCCCCCCGATGCGCGGGAAGACAATGCATGACAAGAGCTTTGGGCGCCGCCGCCGACAACACATGGGAATTTAATTGAAAGGGCGCGAATATTTGTTTCCGGCTTTGAATTTCGGATTCCTGCCCCATAGAGGCCCAAACATCCGTGTAGAGCGCTTGGGCCCCCTTTGCCGCCGCCATGGGGTCCGTTAAAATCTCGATTTTTCCTTTGGACTTTTTGGCCAGCGCGTTTGATTTTTCCTGATATCCCACCAAGGGAAAAAATCCTTTTGGACAGGCCAACCGGAGATGCATGCCCAAACTGCCGGCCGCCAACATCCACGAATGCGCCATGTTATTTCCGTCGCCCAAATAAGCCACCCTAAAACCAGCCAATTCTCGAGGATGCTTCATTTTTCGGTGCTCCATGATAGTTAATAAATCGGCCAACACCTGACAAGGATGCTCTTTGTCGGTCAGCCCGCTGATAAGTGGAATATCGGCAAATCCAGCCATTTCGATGACGTCCTCATGCCGGTTGGCGCGAATGACAATGGCGTCTAAGTAGCGCGACAAAACCCGGCCCGTGTCCCGTGGAGATTCTCCTCGTTTGATCTGGAGAATATCGGCATTTAAAATAAGGGGATGACCCCCAAGCTGAGTGATTCCCACGGCGAAAGAAACAGAAGTCCGGGTGGATGGTTTTTGAAAAATAAGGCCAATCGACCGGCCGTGCAATTTTCGTGAAAAAGGCTTTTTTTTGAGGTTTTTGGCCATAAGCAGAACATCCCAAATTTCTTTTTGAGACAGGTCGGCCATGGAAATAAAGTCTTTGGTGGACATTTTAACTTCCCCAGTGAGGAGTAAAAGATTGACCCTCGGTCACAAGCGGTTTTTGATCGGTTCCATCAGAGGACATAATGAATAATTCTGATTTCTTGCGCCGCGTGCTTGTAAAAATAATGAACCGTCCATCCGGCGACCATGCTGGATTTTCATTATCCCCCTGCCCCCACGTTAAGCGACGTTCAATGCCAGTGAGCACTTCTATCGAATAAATGTCGAAACGGCTGTTTCCCTCCGCTTTAACATAGGCAAGGACTTGTCCGTCCGGAGACCAGGCGGAGGAATCACAATGCCCCACGGAGGTAAGACGGCGCAAACCCGTCCCATCCAAGTTCATCAAATAAATTTGCGGGAAACCAGGCTGGTCAGATGTAAAAGCCAACTGGGTGCCGTCGGGAGAAATGGCGGGAGCGGTGTCCGCTCCGGGACTTCGGGTTAACCGGTTTTTCACTGTTCCCTGAAGATCCATGAGGTAAATATTCGGAGATTCATCAATAGAAAGGGTCACGGCCAATTCGTTTCCGTTCGGAGCCCAGGAAGGTGACACGTTTAACCCCGACTTTGAAGATACTTTTCGCCGATTGGTCCCGTCGGAGTTGATGATATACAAATCTGGATTACCGCTGCGGTAGGATGTAAAAATAATTTGATTCCCGTCATGGGCGACGCGGGGAAGAATCACAATAGAATTATCGTTTGTCAGGCGACGGGCATTTTTCCCGTTGTAATCGGCGACATACAATTCTTTTCGCCCGGTGGCGTCATTCACAAAGGCCATCTTTCGTGTAAAAATACCCGGCTGCCCCGTAAAGTATTTAACAATGTCATTAGAAACTTCATGGGCCAGATTGGCCAAATGAGCGGCCCCCCCTTTTTTGGTCACTTCAAGAACTTCCTTGGCTGTATTTACGTCATAGAGATTGGCCTTCAGCGTGAGCTTATCCCCTTTCACTTGCGCCGCGCCCGTCAAGACGACATCCGACCCCAACTTGGACCAAGCCACGGCTTCCGCCGCTTTTTTGACCACAGGCCCATCGAGAACCAAGTTAAAGAGCTTGGAAAAGGTCAAATCATCTTTGACGGTCTCTTGGAACTGCCGGCCGGCGGAATCGGGGGTCTCTCTTCCCTCGACGAAAAATCCTGAAATCCCGAGATTAAAACGGTCGGCGACGCGCTCCACTTGCACTTGGATGGGATCAGCGCCCATGACACAGGGCGCCAATGAAAGACCATAAAATATGATGGCAATTGATTTGATGTTTTTCACTTTTGGTGAGAGGGACTTTGAAGATAATTTAATCTTTCTTGGGCCAGGGTGGCTTCCGCTTTGTATTGGTAATTTTTTACTATTTTTTGATAAACAAGCCGCGCGGCGGAGGTGTTCCCCGTTTCTTCCAGGACTTTCCCTTTCCGCAGAAGGGCGGTGGGAACCAGCGAATGATCCGGATGCTCAGCGACCACCTCGTCAAATCCGGCAATCGCCTTTGTCCATTCTTTTTGTTTTGCGTAGGCATCGGCGATCTTTAACTTCGCTTCCGGAACGCGTTCGGCTTTGGGGTATTGCTTGACGTAATTTTCAAATCCCTGGATGGCTTGGCTCAACCGGCCTCGAGAAAAATCCGCCTCAGCCAAATTATAAACAGAACTCGGCAGGGCCTGGCCGGTAAATTTGGAGCCCGAAAGGAGCTCGATTTGTGAGTCCAGTCGGGCTGTGATTGAAGCTTCCATATCGTCGAGACGGCCCGCTAATTTCTGGTTTTTTTCTCGTTCTTCTTTTAACGATTCCTGCAAGGCGGCGATATTTTGATTTAAATCTTTGATCTCTTGCGCCAGATCAGCCTGATTGATTTGAACATTTTCGGTTTCCGCCTTAACGGATCCGAGTTTCGAGTCAATCCGGTTCTCAATATTATAAATGCCGGTCTGAAGGCCGCGAATATCTTCACGGGTGACACACCCGCCTAAAACGAGACCCAAAAAGATTGCGGAGATGACCCAAGCGCTTTTATGCATTATTTAAGATCTTCTTCTTTTAATGTGATCGTTTCTTTGTTCTTGACTTTGGTGACACCCCGGCGATTCCGGGCCCAACAATCATCCGTTTGCTCCACGCACATAGGCCTTTCCTCGCCGTAGGAAATGGTCTCAAGCCGGGCTTTCGTTAGACCCGCTTTGGCATAAAAAGATCGGACGGCGTTCGCCCGGCGCTGTCCCAAAGCGACGTTGTATTCCACGGTTCCTCGATCGTCACAATGACCTTCCACCCGCACGGTGACCGTCGTCGGAAGTTTCTTCAATATAGCGACATTTTTTTTCAAGACCTCTCTGGCTTCCGGTGAAAGCCCGGCCGCATCAAACTCAAACTTCACTATCTCTAAAGCGGGAATTTCCGTCCAATCTTGGGTGATTTCAATTTTCTTTTCAGCGGGCTGTTCGGCCGCCTCTTCTTTTTGTTCTTCAATTGGGGGTTGTTCAATGGCGAGCTTCTTTTTAGGGGGGCATCCGGTCAACACCAAAACACCGGCCAGTGCGAAAATAATTGGAAAATGACGTTTAAACAACATTTTATCCTCCTGAGAATTTCTGTTTTATGATTGTCCTTCGAGAGACTGCGAGGGAAATTTATGACGACATTATAGCCAAATTATTCTTGGATTTGAGGAGTGGTTTCAAATGTTCTCCTGTGTAGGACCCCTGAATAGAACACAGGTGTTCAGGGGTTCCCTGCGCCACAATTTTCCCGCCGCGATCGCCTCCGTCGGGCCCTAAGTCGATGATCCAATCCGCCGTCGCTATCACGTCCATATTGTGTTCAATAATGACAACCGTATTTCCGTTATTGACCAATCGGTGAAGAACGTGAAGAAGCTTGTCGATATCGGCGAAATGAAGGCCGGTTGTCGGCTCGTCCAATATATAAAGGGTCCGGCCGGTGGCCCGGCGGGATAACTCCGTCGCCAATTTGACCCGTTGGGCTTCTCCCCCCGACAAAGTGGTCGCCGGCTGGCCCAAATGCATGTACCCGAGGCCCACATCATAAAGGGTCTGAAGGGTGCGGGCCACCGAAGGAATCGCGCTGAAAAACTGAAGACCGTCTTCAACAGTCATATTGAGGACCTCTGATATGGATTTCCCCTTAAACTTAACCGCGAGCGTTTCCTCGTTGAACCGAGTCCCCCGGCAAACATCACATGTGACATACACGTCCGGCAAAAACTGCATGGAAATTTTCAGGGTCCCGTCCCCTTGGCAGTTTTCACACCGGCCGCCTTTGACGTTAAAAGAAAACCGGCCGGGACCATACCCGCGCCGCTTGGCTTCCGGAATTTGCGCGAAGAGATCACGAATGGGACCAAAGGCGCCCGTGTAGGTAACGGGGTTGGAACGGGGAGTGCGCCCGATGGGATCTTGGTCCATGACAATCACCTTGTCCAAATGTTCTGTCCCCAAGATTTTTTTATGCTTCCCCGGCTCATCTTTCGCACCGGTCAATTCTTTAGCAAGCCCCTTAAAGAGAATTTCGTGAACCAAGGTCGACTTTCCAGATCCCGAAACTCCGGTCACACCCACAAAAAGCCCCAAGGGAATCTGGACGTCAATGTTTTTGAGGTTGAATTGGGCCGCTCCTTGAATATTCAGCCAGGTCTTCCCCGGTGCGCGCCGCATGCGGGGCATACGGATATGCTTTTTGCCGCTTAAATATTGCCCGGTTATCGATTTTTCATTTTTAATGATGTCTTCCGGTGTGCCTTCCGCCACGATTTCGCCGCCGTGAATGCCCGCGCCCGGCCCCAAATCCACCACCCAATCAGCCATTCGAATGGTGTCTTCGTCATGCTCCACCACAATGAGTGTATTGCCCAAATCTCTTAAACGATTTAGCGTGGCCAGGAGCCGATCATTATCCCGCGGATGGAGGCCGATGGTTGGTTCATCTAAGACGTACATGACACCCACCAATCCCGCCCCAATCTGCGTGGCGAGATGGATTCTTTGGGATTCCCCGCCCGCCAGCGTGCCCGATTCCCGATCCAAGGTCACATAATCCAACCCCACCCGCACCAAGAACGAAAGCCGGCCTTTAATTTCCTGGAGGATTTGTTTGGCAATGGTTTTATCTCTCTCAGAAAAATTCAAATCCTGAAAAAATTTGTCGACTGAGTTGACGTCCATAGCGCAAATTTCCGCGATGGTTTTCCCCCCCACTTTAACGGCCAAGGCTTGAGGTTTTAACCGCGCCCCATGGCAGGAGGGGCATTCCTTTTTCGACATAAAACGATCCTGAATCTCTTCTTTGACAAAATCAGACTCGGTCTCTCGAAACCGGCGCTCTAAATTTGTAATGACCCCTTCGAAGTCTCCTTCCCCATGAAGAAGAATTTTCTTTTGGGCCTTCGGAAGGTTCTGCCAAGGGACAATGCGGGAAATCCGGTGGCGATCGGTCACGTCTAAAATAATTTCATCGTAATAGGACGCCCAGCCTTTCTTCCAGCGGTTGGTCCGGGTGGTGACGGGATCGGTCCACGCCACCAAGGCTCCATCATCAATGGATTTGGAGGGATCCGGAACGACGAGTGATTCCGCCACCTTCACTTGTGATCCAAGGCCGTCGCAATCCGGACAAGCGCCATAAGGACTATTAAATGAGAATAAACGCGGTTCAATTTCAGGAAGAGACAATCCGCAATCGGGGCAGGAGTGATGTTCGCTATAAAGCATGGATTTTCCGCCGGGCTCCTCGATTGTTACGAGCCCCCGGCCTTCTTTGAGCGCAATTTCAATCGAATCAGCCAATCGCTCCCGATTTCCGGCATTTATTTCAATCCGGTCCACCACCAAATCAATATCATGCTTTTTGTACCGATCTAATTTTATGTTGTCTTCGAGCCGCATAATTTTGCCGTTCACTCGAGCACGCACATATCCTTTCTGCGCGAATCGCTTAAAAAGTTCCGTGTAAGTGCCAATCCGTCCTCTGATAAGGGGCGCAAGGATGGTAATAGCCGATTTCTCCGGCCTGGACGCCACATCTTTGATAATTTCCTGAGCGGATTGCGGCCGAATAACTTTGCCGCATTGAGGACAATGAGGAATCCCGGCGCGAGCGAATAAAAGCCTTAAATAATCATAAATCTCGGTCACGGTTCCGACGGTCGATCGGGGATTATGGCTGGGGGCGCGCTGTTCGATGGCGATAGCGGGCGACAAGCCTTCAATGACATCGACATCCGGCTTGTCCATTAGTTCCAAAAATTGCCGGGCATACGCGGATAAAGACTCCACGTAACGCCGCTGGCCTTCAGCATAAAGAGTGTCGAAAGCCAACGACGACTTCCCTGATCCCGACAGTCCGGTAATGACGACCATCCTATTTCGGGGAAGCGTCAATGTGAGGTTTTTTAAATTATGAGTGCGCGCGCCGCGCAGTACAATTTTGTCGTCCATAATTTTATAGAAACATAATAACGGGCTTTCACGGGTCCAAGTTCCCCGGTTTCCCCAAATGGAAAACCAGCCTTGAAATAAGGTCCTGCTAAAACATGGGTTTCAATCTAATTTTTCGAATGTAACGATGGGTGGCCGATTGGGAATTGGATTTTTTCGGATGACGGACGCTTTCCGCCATTTCTTATCGTCCCGGTCCGGATAATTCCGGTTATTGTGGAGACCCCGGCTTTCATGGCGGGCCAGGGCCGACCGAACCACCAATTCTCCCACCAGAGAGATATTTCTCAACTGAAGGAGCCTGGCATCAATCTTAAAATCCCAATAATATTCATGTATTTCTTGGTTCAACAGTTCCAACCGCCGCAAAGCACGCAGCAGTATCTTATCCGACCGTTGAATACCCACATAATTCCACATCGCGCGCCGGACTTCTCCCCAATTTTGTTTTATAACCACTTGTTCATCTGGGTTTCGGGCCGATCCGACGTTCCAGACGGGAATTTTAATTGAACGAAGTTTTTTGGAAATTCGCCGGGCCATTTCGGCGGCACGGTGAGCAAATACCAGACATTCCAGAAGCGAGTTGGATGCCAATCGGTTGGCCCCATGGAGTCCCGTGCAAGCGACTTCTCCCACCGCAAAAAGGCGTTCTAAATTTGTGCGGCCCCATTCATCCACTTTTACCCCCCCGCAGAAATAATGGGCGGCTGGAACGACGGGAATGGGATGTTTAGTGATATCGATGCCATATTCCAGACACTTCTGATAAATCCCCGGAAATCTTTTTTTAAGAAATTCCGAATCGCGGTGATGGATATCGAGGAAAACGCAATCATCACCCGTCTTTTTAAGTTCCGTGTCGATGGCGCGGGCCACGATATCTCGAGGCGCCAACTCCCTATTCTGATGATACCGCCTCATAAACTTCTCCCCGCTCTTAAGCTTCAAGATGGCGCCCTCACCCCGGAGCGCCTCCGTGATAAGAAAAGATTTTGCGGCGGGGTAATAGAGGCATGTGGGATGAAATTGAACAAATTCCAAATTGCTGAGGGCCACCCCCGCCCGGAAAGCCATGGCCATTCCATCCCCTGTCGCCACGTTGGGATTGGAAGTGAAAAGGTAGGTCATGCCGGCCCCGCCGGTGGCCAAGATGGTGGCCTTGGCCGTATAAGCGGTGATTTGGCCGGTTCTGATATTCAAAATATATGCGCCAAGGCATCCCAGGTTACCTCCATTCGGCCCATCAGATTTTGTGATCAAATTGACCGAGAAATGACCTTCCAAAACCTTGATATTCTTGGAATTCCTAATTCGGTTGATTAGAATTCGATGAATCGCTTCTCCGGTTCTATCCGCCACATGCAAAATTCGCCTAAAAGAATGCCCCCCTTCTAGTCCCAAATCAAAGGTTTCCGGAACATCCCCGGATTTTTTACGCAAATTAAACTGGACCCCCATCGATATAAGTTCCTGGACTCGGGCCGGACCTTCACTCACCACCAAATCCACAATTTTCTCATCGCACAGGCCCGCTCCCGCTTTAATGGTGTCTTCAGCGTGATTTCCAAACGAATCATCTCCATGACTCACGCAAGCCACCCCCCCCTGGGCATAGCCAGTCGCCCCGTCCTGAATCCGCCCTTTGGTCACAATGAGGACCTTCCCGGCGTTTTCAAGCTTTAAAGCCGTCATGAGACCGGCCAATCCCGATCCGATAACGAGGAAATCGACTTCGTTTTGCTTTTGATTTGATTTTTTCATGAGAATTGAAATCCCTTGAGAAGGAAAATCCAATGTTATTTTATTTATGAGTCAGTTTGGCATGAAAGTTGCTAACAAATTTGTTCCCCCAAAAATAGAAAACGAGCGGATGGCTAGAAAAGGAATTTTAGGGTTGGAGCAGTGGTGTCCGGGAATAGTCCGACGGAAAAATTAAAAAGAGCCCGTCATTCCCGCGGAAGCCTGCCTTGCCGGCAGGCAGGCGGGAATCCAGACAGTAAACAAGTTTTTAAACATCGGGATTTAGACCTGGGCCCCCGCTTTCGCGGGGGCGACGTTTCTATTTTCGCTTAAGTTGGGTCAAATCCTGAAAAATAATGGCGGCGCCCAAGGATTTCGCGAAGTTGTCTTTGATCAAGAAGGTGCTATAACCAATGAGGAGGGACGAGCCATCGGACTTTTGAAGCTCTATTTCTTGGCGGGTAACCGGCGTTTCATGTTTTTGGGTCACGTCCAGAATGGCGCTGAAAGCGGGATATTGGGGCAAAGCGTTCAGCAAGGGTTTTCCCACCACATCCGACTCAGCCACGGTTAAAATGCGGCAAGCCGTCGAATTACACCGAGTGACATTGCCATTTTGGTCGGTGGAAATGAATCCCCCAGAGAGACTATTCAAGACGCTATTGGTATACGCGAACAAATCCTGGACTGTTTTAAAAAGAAGACAATTTTCCATGGCAACCCCGACTTGATTACAAAAATGCTGCACAAAAACCATGTCGGCCTCTTTAAAAACGCCATCCACCCGGTTTACCAACTCCATCACTCCAATAACCTTATCCTGCCGAATGATGGGAGCGCATAAAATTGAACGGGTGCGAACTCCCGTAATGACGTCCACCGCCCGGTTAAACCGTTGATCTTCTTGGGCGTTCTCAACGTTGGCTGGCTGACGATTGGTGGCCGCCCATCCCGACACGCCACTTTTCATTTTAAAAGGGATTTCTCGCAATAGATTTAAAGAAACGCCTTTGGCCGCCTCGGGATACAATTCTCCTACCTCTTCTCTGACAGTGAAAAAGGTCCCCCCCTGGCATTTGACAACTTCGCAGCAGCGACTCAAGACAAACGAGAACAAATGGTCGAGGTCATGAATGTGGTGAAGGTCCGCTAAGGCGTCTAAAAGGGCGTTCGAATGATACATGCCGAGACTATTGGGCATCGTAAAAAACTTCCTTATTTTTTCAAAAACTCAACAATTTGGTTCTGAGGGACGAGAGTTTGTTCACGCGCGATCATATTTTTGACCGCCCACTGACCGCTCTTCAATTCATCCTCGCCAATAAGGATAGCGTACTTTGCCCCAATTTCAACCGCTGAACTTAATTGATTTTTCAGTTTCTTTTTGAAAGACATAAGGGGCGGGACTATAAACCCTTGGCTTCTCAGCGATTGAATCAGCTCAAAAGCTTGAGGGACCGCGATTTCCACCAAAGGAATGACGCTGCAAATATTTTTGGAAACGGAATTGGGCCCAGCGACGCCGGATTGCAGGTGGGCCTCCACCACTCTGTCCATACCCAAAGCAAACCCAACCGCCGGCGTGGGAGGACCGCCCAAAAACTCAACCAATTCATCGTAACGCCCTCCGGCGGCCACGGCATTTTGAGCTCCCAAAACGGGGGACACAATTTCAAAAACGACACCGGTGTAATAATCGAGACCCCGGACCAATTTGGAATTTTCTTCAAACTTAAAAGGAGTTTTGGAAACAAGATGACGGAACGTCTGATACTGAGCTGAACATTGAGGACAAAGAAAATCTTTCATTTGGGGAGCGTCTTTAAGTTTCGGCCCATCCTCTTTAGAATCCAA
>JAKLIS010000220.1 GCA_022709485.1 Elusimicrobiota bacterium
CTGTTGGGAGGCAACTTCCGGAACAATGCTTGGTTTTTTAGGTTGAAGTTTTATCCATGTAAAAGCGGCCGCAATGAGAACTATCAAAGTCCCCATAATGCCGCCCAAGATTGAATAAGCAACCCAAGGAGAGAAAAATTCAAAGATGAGAAAACTGGCCATGAACAAAACTACCACAGCCATAACTTCAGCGATTGGAACCACCATTCCCCCGCGGCGGACTTGCCCTGGATAACCGGCTCTTCGGGATATTTCCCGATTCGGCCCCACTTGATTCGAATATAAATCGAAATTATCACGGATTACCTGAGCCATTTCTTTCATTTTTGCGTTTTGAGGAAAATTACCAGTTAGATGGGCATCAAGCTGTTTTAAGGAATTGGCAAACCTTTCCTGATCCGAAACCTCTTCCATCACGGCTGCCGCTTGTAAGTCGTCTAGTATATGAAGAAGGGTGGTGAGGGGAATTGTATTTGGAGAAGATAGGGCCCGCGCGAATTCATAAAAATCTTTCAAGGAAGCCTTGAGAATTTGGAGTTGATGAATGTCCGCCTCCTTGGTTATCTGGGCTTCGGAGTTTTCTAAATGCCCAACCATCCATAAACCTCCGATTAAAAGGCCCATCCCAAGGCCAAAGGCCCCCGCCCATTTCCCGGCTGTTATCGCTTGCGGCCCCACGGTCTGAAGAACGGCCAAAACCGCCGGCCAATTGAGAAAAAGAGAATTTGCTCCGATTAATCCCAACGGAAAAGTGACCGCCAGGCCCGCGATAATGGCAATATTGATAATTCCATTTCGCCGAGCCCGTTCTTTGTTGGCCTTGAGCTCTTGCGAATGAACTTTCAAGAGAAATTCACATAATTCGGGGTAAAGGTGGCTATTATTTTCTGCCCAGGCTTGAATTGCCCCCATATGGCTGGTGCATAATTTCCACAAGGAGTCAGCAACGAATTGCCAGTAAGCTTTGGAATCAATCGCTGTAACTGAACTGGGCTCTAATTTTCCGAGGACGGAAATAATTTGACCTAATGCGGGGTGATTGAATCGGCGAATATTCTTAAGGGCAACAACCCCACGTCGAATGCTCTTGATTCTTCTTTCCACGTCGATGCTGTCTGTATTGATGTCCGTTGATAATTCATAAAGCTCCGGTTCCTCCTGTTCAAGTGCATATGAGTTGCCATCTCCGGCTTTATTTAAAAGCCTTTTGCTAAAAACATAAATGCTTCCAAAGGTAAGTCCCGCTCCTAATGAAATCCATCCTTGGAGTCCTTCCATCAAGGAAATGAGAAGCGTAAACGCCATCCCCGAGAAAGCCATGATAGGCCGAAGACTATGCCGAATTGGATTAATTTTCTTTAAGACTATTTCCTGAATGAAAGGGATGAAGCGGCTCCAGCGGAAATGAATTTCAAATTTATTTTTAACGAATTTAAGTACATGGAAGGAGTAAATAAGGCGGGTTGGGGAAAGATCCACGGCCGGACTCGCCAATTTCATCTCTCCCAACCGTTTAACGTAATCAGAAGCCTCCTCACCCGCTTGCAAGGCGGATGCCAAAACATTTCCGCCCATAAGGGGCAAAGGATCGTGAGCGCCCTGAAGGGCGGGATTTTGAGTTCCCACAGGCACTCCGGGAACGAATAATTTTTGCCCGGCAAAAATTTTCTCCAACGGTGTTTTTTCCCGATCAAAAACGGAAAGGTAATGCGTTTCACTGCCGCTTTCAATTTTGGTGATTTTGGGGGAAAGAGTGACATAGGAGATACCGCGCTCTTTAAAAAGACGAGTGAGTCCCGCTGTGTGAAAGCCCCCGGCGACAAGAATAGCCACCTGCGCATCATTGGAAGATCTTCCGGAACGCTTTGATAAAGCGGCGGCTTCCTGCAGCAAATTGTTAACCATGGCTTCATTTCTGGCTTCCGCGGAAACATAGAAGTCTTCGTAGGATGAAAGATCGATATCGGAGGCCAAAAACCGCTTCCCCTCTTTATAAATATCCCATTGATCGGAGGTGAGAGAAAAATCTAAAAGGCGTTTGGCTAAAAACATTTGTCGATCACGGGAAATAAGGGATTTTTCTTGAGGCCCTTTGGCCAATTTCTCATAGACCGCTTCTTCAAGCTGATTTACTTCTCTCAAAAGGGAATCGGTTTTAATGCTGTCCACCAAGATCACATAACGAATGTAATCATCAAAATGGGGGGTTTGGCTAAGTTCAACTCCATGGGTCTGGCAAAGCTTTTTTAGCTCCTCATAATATTTGGCGAAGGTCACATTTTCTTGTTGATACCCCAAACCCAATGAAATTAATTGGGCCACGTCTTTTTCATTCATCTTCCGAACCAGTTTTTCCAACACGCGAGTCCGCTCAGATTCAATGAGATTCATATTGAATTTCGTTTCCATTTCATAAGCCTGAAGGAATGTATCAACATGAAGAGAGGTGGAAACCCCGTATTGAACCAGAATCTTTAAGAACTCCGGAACATTCATTTGGCCATTTCGGTAGGAAGAGACGTGAAAATCAAATTGAAGAAGTTTGGGAGAGAAATTTTTAGTTTTGTCGGATTGGTTTTTTTCTATGAGCCGGAGAAGCCGGGTAGAGGTTTGACTCAAGACGGGCTTTGATTTTTTATATGCCAAAACATTTCGACGGTACAATTCGTCATTATCGATTCCCCAAAACCTTAAACCCCGAAGGCCTGATTTCGAATAGGAGGTAAACCCCGCGTGGGAAGGACCTGAAATTTCCCCGTTGGCCAAAAATGAATCGGCCACTTGAGTGGCGATTTGCCTGTTGGGAAATTTCTTATACGTGTCAAAATAAAACCCGCCGTGTGCGCCTTCAAGTCCAACCAAAACAGGTTCTTGGCCGGGCGTTTCGCCGAACAATTTAATGGCAGAGGACAAATGCCCCTGGGCTTCCTTATTAAGATGGACGTCTTCCATAAGAACAACCCGCAAAGGATGGGGGGTTTTATGAATGTCTCTTATTTGAACATGCGAAAAGGCGCCAACCGGGAGTAATTCGAGAATTCCGTTTGAAGGTTTTTCTTTTACTTGCAATGTGATGTTCGATAAATCGTTTAAAGAATGAAGATTTGAAAGGCTCGAAGGAAGAAGATTTTTTTGGATTTGGCTGGGAGAAAAGGCGGGGAGTTGAAGATGGGCGGGGAGAGAAGCCACTTCAATCTTTTTTCTTTCCTGTCGACTTTCCCAAAATGAGGTTTGGGGTTTATGCGCGTAGAGAACGTTGGTGAAGATAAAAATAAAACTGATGACGCGCGCGAATGATTGAAGGAATAACTTTGGTTTAAATGTGTCGGAAATGACTTGTTCAAGAAAAGGCCAGACTCCCATATTTTCTCCCTTAAGGCCGGAAATTGGGGGCGTACCCTGAAACGGGGTAGACACCCCTCGCAGCAAGATAGATATTAAAGAAGCCGTCTTAATTCTTGCTTAAGAAATTGTAACGGAGTTGATCATTTGTTGTGACGGAGATGTAACGGAGAGTGGGAAGGGGTCACCCATTAGGAGTCCCCCGTCAAGGGGTGCATAGAAATCCCGCTAAAGAATTCGTGCTGCATAATTC
>JAKLIS010000221.1 GCA_022709485.1 Elusimicrobiota bacterium
ACCGGAAGGCGAAAGAAAAGAATCCGCCACTCCTACGGTTTGACCATCCATCGATTGATGGGTTTCGCGTACCCGTTCGTCTCGACTTGAAAGCCATTCTTTTTTTTCTACCCCGGTTCGTTTCATCGCTTCAAGATTCCCGGCATTGGCCGCTGAAATGGTTTCGGTCCGGGCAATCCGTTCCGCCCGTCCTTCCACCGCAAAATCGTAAACGTCTTTTATCCGGTCGATGATTTCCTTTATGGTGTCATCGTCGGAAAATCCGCTGGCGACCGCCTCTTGAATGGCTTCCTTCACTGAATCGGAAATGGATTCCAAAGTGTAATCGTTGGCCTCTTGAACCAGTTTTAATTCCTTGGCTTTTATCCAGGCATTGGCGATTGGGTCATCCAGTTTAAAATCAAAATCGGGCTTAATGCTTTGGCCGGTTTTAATCAGAAAATCAAAATAAGTTCCCTTAATAAGTTTCCCGGCGGAACTTCCCATGTAGGCATTTTCTTTTTTTATGTCAAAGGCCATATTCAAAACGTCGTCGACGCTTTTCTTTCCCTTTGAATTAAGTAAGGCAACCCGGTTTTTTTCGATGGCGTAGAGAACTCTTTTCTTTTGGCCCCGAAAAAATCCACGCATGGCCACGATGAATCTGTTTTCCTTTTCACGGGATAAGCGGTCAAACTTTTTCCAGGTTTCGGCCCGGCCAATTTCTGGGTCGATGTTATCTTGATAAGCCTTTCCCTTGGCCGGGGGCATATCTTCCGTGGGCATATCGTCTGGCGCGGCAGGATTGGCCAGGGGCGCGGCTTGCGGCACCCTTGGGACATCCCCCCCCTCGAAATGCTCGAAAGGCAAATCCAGGGCGTCCGTCACTTGATTGGGCGGATATCCGGCATCGATAAAAGTTTTCGCGGTAACCGCCTTTGTCGATAAGCTTTCCTGCAATGCGTCCACGTCTTCGGTCTTGGCCTGGAAAATGGTTTTGTAATCCATGGTCAATTGCGGGATACGAAGGTTTAAAGTTTCCTCAAGATTCCGAAGCTCCGGCAAAAGGGTTTGCGACCAAAACGTTTTTGTTTGTTGCTCCATGTTCGAATAGTTGGCATATTCCAAAAGACCCACAACCGAAGGTGGAACGCCGAACGCGGCGAGAACTTCTGTCCGCAAATCTTTTCGCAGATTGACGAAGTCCATGTCTTTTGTACTGGCGGAAATCTGGGAATACTTTAAACCGTCCTCGAGAATGGCGGTCCGCCCTTGTTTGGAAACGCCTTGGTGCATTTGCTTCCAGGATTCAATCACTCGCTTGCGGGTATCGTCGGAAAGTTCACGGTCGGATTGGAGAACACCGTCCGGCCGGGCGGCATTGCCGAAGAACGCTTTGTTCCAAATCTGGGCGTAAATATCCGTGGCGATAGTATTACGAGCGGCGGTCAGGGCCCCTTGGCCGAAAATAAAAGAGTTCGGGGAGAACGACTTAAAGTGAATCACCTCGTCGAAGGCAAGCGGGATTTCTTTTCCATTGACCGCCAATCCGTAATGGTCGATAAGTTTATTGGCGGAAGGGTAAGGCTTCACGTCATCGGGCAGAAGCGGCCAAATTTCTTTGACCTTGGTCCCACCGAACCGCTCAAGATACCAATAGGCATTGCCGTTTAATTTCATCGCGGCGGCGGTATATTCCCGCAGATTGTAAGTGCTCATATGCGGGTTCGGTCTTTTCAGGACGGGGAAAAATTCGTGCCGCTCATTGACAACCCATGAGCCGTCAGACTTTTCGATATATGGGAGAATTTCTATTCCGGCAAGATTTGAGGCGATAGCCCGGACGCAAGCGTAAACCCAAACATGAACGGCATAGGCTTCGGAATAAAGTCCAAAAGATTCGGTGGGAGCATAGCCAGAATTAATATCGGCAACAGAAACAAGTTCTTGAAAGCGTGGTTCTTTGGTGCGTCTTGAAGATTTCCCCTTCCCCATTAAATCACCGTCACCCTTGCTTGACTTGAAATTCTACCGGTAAACCAGTTGAGCGCTTGGCTCATCGCGTCCACTTGGTCGTTTATTTCCCCGGCTACCCCTTTAAACTTTGCGGCCTCTTCTATGAAATCATAAACCCAAGTAGTTTGTAAAGGGTCAGGCAAATAAATATTTCCGGCTTCGACGAGCGGAGCAATTGCTTGGGCCCTTGCCACTTTCGCGCCCGTTGCCGGAATTGGGATGATTCCAGAAATCTTTTGTTTCAGTACCGCCATAATGGCCGGACCGTTCGCGGCGTCTTCCACGAGCTTGGCGGCCGCCTGAGGATACTTACCGGCCAATGTAATAAACGCCGAAAGGGTTTCGTTAAAATCAATCCGGGCCCGGAATTGGTCAACCAAATAAAACCGGGCTCCGGCTTTCGCCCACACTTGCCCCACCACGAAAGAGCCGGTCTTTGTTTCTTTGAAGCTCATATCCCATGAAATAATCCACCGTTCAATCGCATCCGGGAGAACGTGCCAGAACTTCCACCAATGCCGTTTAAGAATATTTCCCTCATCCGAAGTCGGGTTCTGCTGACATTGGGCTTCAAAGGTTCGGGTGCCCATATCTTTTTTTTGGTCGGCAATTTCTTTTTCACCCTGGCGGCTCGGGTCCAGGAGTTCACCCTCGTTACGCTCCTGACGTCTCCCGGAGATTGGAAATTCGAGAATCACTTTTTTTGTCGCCACCAAAGGTAAAACCAAATGGTTCCAGCCGGATTCGTTTTCCAAAACATATCCGGTCAAATCCTGGGCATGGGTTCTTTGTTCTACGATAACACGGATTCCGGTTTTTAAATTATCGAGGCGGGATGACAGCACGTTCTTATGCATTGAAATTGATTTATAACGCTCGGCCGGGGATTCGGCCTTTTGGGGATTTATCATATCGTCTTCCACCACAACGTCGCCGCCCTTTCCAGTTGCGGTTCCGCCCACCGAGGTGGCAATCATATGGCCCCGAGCAGTGTTTTCATATTCCTGTTTCTGATTTTGGTCGGCGGCCATTCGCACAACCGCACCCCAGTTATCCCTGAACCAATCCGATTCAATAACCCGACGCCGGTCAAGAGAATGCTTTGAGGAAAGGTTCGCCGAATAAGAACAAAACAAAAACCGAAGCCATGGCTTTTGAGTCCAAGACCAGACCGGCCAAAGGACAGTGACCAAGTTTGATTTGCCTTTACGGGGGGGCATATTTATCAATAGCCGCCGGATGCTCCCCATCGTCACCGCTTGCAAATGTTCGCAAAGATAGTCGATATACCAGGAATGAATCATGGGATTGGCGGGCTCAAGGATAGGCCAAGACTTTTTCACGAACTCCGGGAAACTCATTTCGGTCGAAGTGAGATTAATAGCCATCCGCTGAAAGACTAACTTGGAAATTGATTCTGCCGAGATGATTTGGCGTTTTTGCTTTAAAAGAGAAACCGCCATCTATACCGCCAGGGTTTCGGAAAGCTTTGAAAGGTCCCGGGCGATTTCGTTTTTAAGTTCAAGGTGGTTATTGCAATGCGGGCAAAACTCCGGGACATTCTTTCGGATGACGGTCATCAGCTGAGAGACAATG
>JAKLIS010000222.1 GCA_022709485.1 Elusimicrobiota bacterium
CTCTAAGAATCTCCTAAAACATCAAGATTGCGTTGTTATAACCACACACCACAGCCTCTTTGATATTCCCGCTGTTGTTTCGATGTCTAAATTAATTGTCGATTCAAGAAACGCTACCAAGGGGCTCAAAAGCTCAAAAATCGTGAAATTGTAACCCTTAAAAGGCTTGCCAATGAAAAAAATTCTCATTACCGGCGTTGCCGGCTTCATCGGTTCTTGGACGGCTGAAGCCCTCCTTATAAAAGGCTTCACCGTTATCGGCGTCGACAATTTCAATGATTATTATGATCCCCGAATCAAAAGGGACCGGATTAAGAAGTTCTCCAAAGATTGCGCCGTGCTTGAAGAAGATATATGCGATTTGGGGGCCCTGGATAAAATTTTTAAAGACCATAAGATAGACCAGGTTTGCCATTTGGCCGCTCAAGCCGGAGTGGGCTACTCTTTAATAAACCCTTTCGCCTATGAACATTCAAACAATCTGGGGACGCTCAACTTGCTTGAGCTGTGCAAGAAATATGCCGTTCCTTCCTTTGTTTTTGCCTCCTCTTCATCGGTTTATGGGGGAAACGAAAAAATCCCTTTTTCTGAAAGTGACAACGTGGATAAGCCCATCTCTCTTTACGCCGCGACAAAAAAATACAACGAACTCTTGGCCCACACCTATCACCATCTTTACGGGATAAACACCACGGCCTTGCGGTTTTTCTCGGTTTACGGCCCCTGGGGACGCCCAGATATGGCTCTCTACAAATTCGCTACGGCCATAACGAAGGGACAGCCCATCAATGTTTTTAATTTCGGCAAAATGAAACGAGACTTCACATATATCACCGACATTGTTACCGGAATCCTGTCCGCTTTGGAAAAAAATTATCCTTGCGAAATTTTCAACCTGGGGAATTCCGCCACCGTTGAGTTAAACTACTTTATTGAAATCATCGAAAAAGAATTGGGAATGATCGCCAAGAAAAAGCTTATGCCGATGCAACCGGGGGATGTTCCGGAATCTTTTGCGGATATCAAGAAGGCTAGAAAACTTTTGGGATTTGACCCTAAAACCAAGATTGAAGAAGGCGTTAAAGAATTTATCCGCTGGTTCCGTGAATATCACCGATTATAAAAACGCACTGATATATTAATTCGTTTTGAACCATCCCGTCGGAAATTCAACTAAAAGAATCCACAAGAGCAACCGGAATTTTAAGTAAAATGCTCGTCTTCTACGCTCATTCGCGAATTTTCACCACGTCTGAATAGTTTTGAGGATAACAATGAAAAAAGCAATTATCACCGGCATCACGGGGCAGGACGGGGCCTATCTTTCGGAATTCCTGCTTAAGAAAGGATACGCGGTATTTGGACTCATTCGCCGCTCATCCTCATTTAATACAGGCCGCATCAATCACATCTACACCGATCCCCACGACCCCAACGGCCGGCTAAAACTCATCTTCGGGGATTTAACAGATGGAAGCAACCTGGCCAAGGTTTTTCATGAAATAAAACCGGATGAGGTTTATAATCTGGGCGCCCAAAGCCATGTACGCGTGAGCTTCGACCAGCCTGTTTACACCGCCGACGTGGACGCCCTTGGGACTCTCCGAATTTTGGAAGCCCTCCGCTCCGTCAAAACACCCGTCCGTTTTTATCAGGCGTCCTCCAGCGAAATGTTCGGAAAAGTGCTCCAAACCCCGCAAACGGAAAAAACCCCCTTTTATCCCCGGTCCCCCTACGGTTGCGCCAAAGTGTACGCCTTCTGGCAAACAGTGAACTACCGAGAATCCTACGGGATGTTTAACTGTAACGGCATATTGTTCAATCATGAATCCCCGCGAAGAGGGGAAACTTTTGTCACTCGAAAAATCACTCGGGGAGCCACCCGGATTAAGTTGGGCTTGCAACAGAAACTTTTCCTCGGCAACCTCGATGCCAGGCGCGATTGGGGCTTTGCCGGCGATTTTGTGGAAGCCATGTGGCTTATGATGCAACAAGACGTTGCAGACGATTATGTCATCGCCACGGGAGAAAGCCATTCCGTTAGAGATCTTCTTGATGAAACTTTTGAAATCCTTGATTTGGACTGGAAAAAATATGTGGAAATTGACCCCCGCTATTACCGTCCGGCGGAAGTGGACACGCTGCTAGGAGACAGTACCAAAGCTCGAAAGGTTTTGAATTGGCAACCCAAAGTCAATTTTAAAGAACTTGTCCGAATGATGGTGGAATCCGACCTCCGTTTGGCTCAACGCGATAAAACGAAACTCCGCCACCAGGAATCCGATGAAGAAGACGTCAAAATGATCATGGCACAGACCGCCGCCGGATCATTAGGGCATAAAAAATAATGGCGGTGGAATTTTCATTGAAAGATAAATCTATTGTCGTCACCGGCGGGGCCGGATTTCTTGGCCGGGAGGTGACGCGTGTGTTGGCAAAGAAGGGCGCGACGAAATTCCATGTCCCCAGAAGCGCGGATTACGACCTCACCCAAGCGCCCGATATCAAACGCATGTTCGACACCATGAAACCGGACGTGGTGATCCATTTGGCGGCGGTGTGCGGCGGAATCGGCGCCAATATGGCGCGCCCCGCCGATTTCTTTTATAAAAACCTCATCATGGGCGTTCAATTAATGGAAGAGGCCCGAATTCGGAAAATCCAAAAATTCGTCGCCATCGGCACCATTTGCGCCTATCCCAAAATGACACCTGTTCCCTTCAAAGAGGAAGATTTATGGAACGGCTACCCGGAAGAAACAAACGCTCCCTATGGGTTGGCAAAAAAAATGCTTCTTGTCCAAGCGCAAGCGTACCGTAAACAATATGGTTTCAATGCCATTTATTTATTGCCGGTGAACCTTTATGGTCCAGGGGACAATTTTGATTTAGACACGGGCCACGTGGTTCCGTCTCTCATTCGCAAATTCGTTGAGGCCAAGGAACGGAGAGATAAAGAAGTGGTTTGCTGGGGAACCGGCCGTGCGTCCAGAGAATTCTTTCATGTCCGTGACGCCGCGGAAGCCATCGTTTTGGCCGCCGATCGCTACAACCAATCCGACCCTGTCAATCTTGGGTCAGGAGAAGAGATCACCATTGGAGAACTGGCGGAAAAGATTAAAAAATTTGTGGGTTTTAACGGTGAAATCCGTTGGGAAACCCACCGAACGGATGGCCAGCCAAAAAGACGGCTGGACACGTCAAAAGCAAAGGCTTTATTTGGATTTTCAGCCCAGATTAGATTCGACGAGGGACTGAGAGAAACCATTGATTGGTTCATAAAAAATCGCTCGGAAAAAACATTTCGGTCCACGCCCTGTTCCGTTTGATATTTCCTCTTTAATTACTTTTCCTATGAAACCATCTGTTCTCATCGTGCATAATCGCTATTTCCATGAAGGCGGAGAAGAAAGGTACATCGGTCAATTGGAAACAGTTCTCACCGCCAAAGGGCACGCTGTTTTTTCATACACTGAAAACAGCCGGCTGTTTGGTGAAAAAAATCCCTTCTCCAAAGGAATTGCGGCCCTCCAAATGCCCTTCTCACTTAAACACTATTGGCGTCTGAGAAAAACAATTCGGGCGAAA
>JAKLIS010000223.1 GCA_022709485.1 Elusimicrobiota bacterium
AGCCGACAGCGACAAGAGCCAACGTCACCAACCAGGGACGGAAATAAGAATCTCTTTGGGGCAGGGCTATTTCGGTCATCGAGTTCCCCATTGATTTTTTCGAACGGTCAAAAGAGCGTAATAGTTCTGAAAAGAGAAAATACACACATAGAGAAGCGCGAAGTATAAACCGTAATACCAATGTTTTTTCTGGGTGTGGTAATAAAAAATGAGACCCAACAGGGCGTACGCGAGAAGAAGGCCGGCGATGTAACCAAAAAAGTTAAATGGAACTCCAATCATGGGAAGGCCAAATAAAGCGCCAAAGGCAATTAAAGGCGACACCAAAGTAATCACCATAGCGGCGTAATAAGACACAGCGGCAATGGGATGTTTTGTCCACATAAAACGACCCGCCACAGTGAGTTCCCGTATCCATGATTTCTTCCAGCGAAGTTGTTGCCGAATGAGGACTTTCATTGTGGATGGAACATACGTCGCGCAGCGGGCGCCCGCATGGTAAATCACCCGGTAATTTCGAAGAATAAAGTTTGTGAGACTTCGGTCGTCGCCAAAAGTCGCCTTGGCGCCCAGAAACATTTGGTTCTCCCAAGCGTCGAGAACATCCAACACAGCGGACTTCCGATATCCAGACAAAGGCCCCGGGCAACAGGTCACCACGTTAAAAAGGCTTTCCGCCGCTTTCATGATCCGTTGGGAGACGAAATAACGGACGGCCTCCATTTTAGAAATGGGGTTATTCTCTTCCACAATCACATTGGTATGACCGGCGACCGCACCCACCCGAACGTCAGAAAAAGGCTGGACCAAACGATAAATGGCTTCCGGCTCGAGAAAGGTGTCCGAATCAATGAAAACCAAGATATCGCCTTGGGCTTTGCGGGATCCCAGGGCCATGGCATGTCTTTTCCCGCGATTCTTTTGAAATTGAAAGCACTGAAGACGGTTTTCAGTTAATTGTAATTTTGAAATCACTTCCCATGTTTTATCAGTGGACCCGTCGTCCACCACGATGACTTCAAGCTTATCAATGGGGTAGCGAGACTGAAGGCAATGCGAAACGGTTTCGGAAATGTGAGCTTCCTCATTTTTTACCGCCACAATGAGAGACACGGAAGGAAGAAAGCCTTTGTCTTTGGGCTCCCGATAAAAAATGCTCAAAACAACGCGGGACAGAACAAAGAGCGCCGCTCCGATACTATAAGCTTGCACGAGAGGACCGTACCAAAAAGACACAACATTCCTTGATTTAAGGAGGGCGATAAGGATCCCCAATAATAGGACGGCCACCACGGCCGCGGTTTTGCGGAACCAAGCCTTTCGATTTTTTAATTGTTCGGTGAGAAGACCATTAAGCCGGATTCCATATTGATGCGAATTTTCGCGACGATTACAAACAGATCCTCGAAGAACCACCCGGCCTTTTTCTCGACCTGGAAGAGAAGGTAAGCTTAAGCGAATCGATTGTCCATTACGCAATAGCCGCCCTTTGGGCAAGCGAAGACTTAATCCCGTTTCACTCACGTCAAGAACCGTTCCTAGATTTCCTTTTAAATTTGTCGAAACTCGCTCATAGCGCCTGCGATCCGCATGGGCCTCCGCTTCCGACAACAACTCATGAGAAGCAGACAACACGATATTTCCTATTGATTTTTCAATGGCATTATCCATTGGTTTTCCTTTATATGGCAATTTGCTTTATTGAGGCAACGCTGGCAGGCTGAAACACATTTCCCTAACTCAAGAGGGTTATCAGACCAAGAAACGCGTTTGAAAGAGCACGATTATACACTGCTTTTTCAAATTCTGACCTTAAAAAATGATTTCAAATCTATAAAATTCACCAACTGTTAATATTCGTTCTTAAATACCAACACAAATTTTCTTAACTTCAAATGAAATGAAAAGGAGGAATTTTTTTATTGACAAGATTTTTAACCCTTTTAAAATCGGCGCATTCTTCATTTAATCAAGCATAATCGTTAAAAGTTCCATTAGGAGACCTCCGGAAGCCTTCTAAACCTTTACTTGACCCCTTCTTGGGCGTTTTCGTATATTCAGCTCATCGCAGATTACTGCCCTTAAGACAACATCTTATTGACATTCCCTCAAGGAGAAACTGAAATGGCCATTGATATTGCAAAACTATTGGGGTCAGAAGGCAAAGCGCTTCTCGACCACAAATGTAAATTCCCCAAAGATTCCCTGCATTTGCCGGGACCAGACTATGTAGACCGCGTTTATGCGCTTTCGGATCGCCCGACTCCTGTGCTAAAGAGCCTCCAATCTCTTTTCAATTATGGTCGGTTGCGCGGGACTGGATATCTTTCTATCCTGCCGGTTGACCAAGGAATAGAACATTCCGGCGGCGCCTCTTTCGCTCCTAACCCCATCTATTTTGATCCCGAAAACATCATTAAGCTCGCCATTGAAGGCGGAGCCAACGCCGTGGCTTCCACTTACGGCGTTTTGGGAGCGGTGGCGCGAAAATATGCCCATAAAATCCCCTTCATCTTGAAAATAAATCACAACGAAATCCTGTCCTACCCCAATACTTTTGATCAAACCATGTACGCCACCGTCAAACAGGCGTATGAAATGGGTTGCGTGGCGGTTGGAGCCACCATTTATTTTGGATCCCCGGAATCAAGGCGGCAAATCTGGGAAGTGAGCCAAGCTTTCCAAACAGCGCATGAAATGGGAATGGCCACCATTCTTTGGTGTTATTTGAGAAGCTCCGCGTTTAAAACCAAAGAAAAAGATTTCCATGTGGCGGCAGACTTGACCGGCCAAGCCAACCATTTGGGTGTCACCATCGAAGCCGATATCATCAAACAGAAGCTTCCCGAAAATAACGGCGGATATACCGCGCTCAACTTCGGAAAGACTCACAAAAAGGTTTACGAAGACCTCTCTTCTGACAACCCCATTGATCTCACCCGTTATCAAGTCATCAATTGTTATATGGGCCGCGCGGGCCTTATTAACTCAGGCGGCGCTTCATCCGGGGCGGGCGATTTGGCGGCAGCCGTCAAAACCGCCGTCATCAATAAACGCGCCGGTGGAATGGGCCTTATTTCCGGACGAAAAGCGTTTCAACGGCCGATGAAAGAGGGAGCGGAACTCCTGAACGCTATTCAGGACGTCTATCTCTCAAAAGAAATCACCATCGCATAAACGTCTTAGAAAAAAGATTCAGTAAAAAGGCGCGAGCTTTAACCAAAGCTCGCGCCTTTTTTCGTATCAAGAGAGGTGATTAAAACGAAGCCCGTTTTAAACGGATAACAGTTATTTCGGCAGGAACCAGAAAACGATTGGGAGGACCCCAATAGCCCGTTCCCGGATTGACGTAAATTTTAAGGTTTCCGACGGAATTCAACCCGCGGTGGATCGGTTGAAAAAGCGGCACGACATAATTAAAGGGAAAAAATTGCCCGCCATGCGTGTGGCCGCAGAGATACAAGTCCACGCCGCGACTACTGACGTCCTCGACCAAATCGGGAGTGTGGAAGAGAAAAACACTGAACTGTGCGGCAGAGAAACCGTGAATGAGTCCTCGCGGGACATCGGAAC
>JAKLIS010000224.1 GCA_022709485.1 Elusimicrobiota bacterium
TAGAAGGCGTGGGTCCTCGCATTGCCGAGGTTCTTATTAAGGGGGGGATCGATAGCCTGGAAAAAGTGGCCCATAGCAAAGTTGAAAATCTGACTATTTTTTCAGGAATTGGAGAAAAGTTGGCGGAAAAAATGATCGAGTCCGCTCAAAAAGAACTTCAAAATCCCACACCGCCGGCAGCTTCTGATTCGCCTGTTCCGGACCCCGTTCAGGAAAAGGATGAGAGTCCAAAAAACGCGCCGGAGCCCGACGCAAAGGCTGTGGAGAAATAATCTAAACCATGATTAAAAAGAAAACACCCACTGTCAAAAAAGAAACAGACCTTGAAAAGAAAATAGAGGCCAAACCAAAGGCTAAGAAGAAAGCCGCCGCGGGCGCCGAAACCCCCAAGCCCAAAAAAGCGCCGGGCACAACCACGAGAAAGAAAAAAACGGTGTTGGCCGAATCTTCTGTGACTCCTGTTTCTGAACCGACGCTAATACCGGCGCCAAAAGGGCCGGAAGTAAAAAAGGCGCCGGTCATTGAGCCCCCCGCACCCAAAAAAGTCACTCCTCCACCGGCGCCGGTTAAAACGACGCCTATCGTGGCACCTCCACCCCCCGCGAAATCACGCGAACCCATCGAACCCCCTGTTTCAAAGCCCGTTTCCACCCCGAAAGAACCTGTCAAAACAATTCAAGCCCCCATCCTCAACAATAAAGAGGGGGGAGCGGCCGCTGGAACGGTGCAAACGCAAACTTTAGAGAGAAAGAAGGTTCAATTTAACGAAATGATGACCGTGAAGGACTTGGCCAATTCCATGGGGGTGAAAATCACGGATTTCATTAAAAAACTATTGGTTCTCGGAACGCCCGCCAGCATCAATCAGCGAATTTCTCCTGAAACAGCCACCTTAGTGGCCGATTCCTTTGGATTTGTCTTGGAAGTCAAATCTATTTTTTCGGACGAGCCTGTTGCGGAAGTTGAGGAGGATCCAACCAAGCTTAAAAGCCGTCCGCCGGTCGTTACCGTGATGGGGCATGTGGATCATGGAAAGACGTCTTTATTGGATGCGATCCGGTCCACCAGCGTCGCCGAAAAAGAAGCCGGCGGGATAACTCAGCATATCGGCGCTTACCAGGTTAAAACCGGCCGAGGAACCATTACTTTCCTTGATACACCGGGCCATGAAGCGTTTACCGCCATGAGAGCCCGCGGGGCCATGGTCACCGACATCGTCATTCTTGTGGTGGCGGCCGATGATAGTGTGATGCCCCAAACGGTCGAAGCCATCGACCACGCCAAAGCCGCCGGTGTTCCAATTGTGGTGGCAATCAACAAAGTTGATTTACCCCAAGCCAATGTGAACCGTGTAAAACAGGAATTGGCCAAGCACGAGTTGGTGGCCGAAGATTGGGGCGGTAAAACAATTATGGTTGAGGTGTCCGCCAAAACCAAGCTTAATATCGATAAACTCCTTGAAATGGTGTCATTAGAGGCGGAAATTTTAGATTTAAAAGCCAATCCGGATAAGCCGGCCAAAGGAATTGTCTTAGAAGCCAAATTGGATCCCAAACGCGGTGTGACCGCGACGGGCCTGGTCCAAGTCGGGACACTTCGGATTGGAGACGTGGTGGTCTGCGGGTTGGGCTATGGAAGAATCCGGGCTTTATCCGACGAATTTCGGAATTTAGTGAAAGAGGCATTTCCCGCCCGTCCAGTCGAGATTTTGGGCCTTAGCAAAATGCCCCAAGCCGGGGATCAGTTTTGGGTTGTCAACATTGATCGGGAAGCTCGGGAAATCGCAGAAAAGCGCCAACTCCATTTTAAAGAAAGCGCATTGGCGGCGAAAAATCGTTTGTCCCTTGAAACTGTCCACAATGCCATAGAGGAAGGGAAAATTAAGGAGTTACCCATCATTTTAAAGGCCGATGTTCAAGGATCTCTCCAGGCTATTCAAGATTCTCTTGGGAAATTGGCCGGCGCCAACGTCAATCTTAAGTTTGTCCATATGGGAGTCGGGAACATTAACGAATCCGATGTTCTTTTGGCCGAAGCCTCCAACGCCATTGTTTTTGGATTTAATGTCAAAGTCGAAGTATCGGCGGAAACGGAAGCCAAACGAGCCGAGGTTGATCTCCGTGTTTATAAAATCATCTATGAAATGTTGGCCGATATTCGCGCCGCCATGGAAGGGCTTTTAAAGCCAGAGGAAAGAGAAGTCGTTAAAGGTAAAGCAGAAGTGAGGCAAGTATTTGCCGCATCTAAGATCGGCCAAGCCGCCGGGTGCTTTATTGCCGACGGCAAAGTTTTAAGAGGGCAAAAAGCCCGGGTCCTGAGAAAACAACAGGAAATTTTCCGCGGCTCCATTTCCACTCTCCGGCGATTTAAAGAAGACGTCAAAGAGGTCGATAAAGGATACGAGTGCGGCCTTTCTATCGATGGATTTAAAGGTTTTCAAGTGGGCGACATTGTTGAGGTTTTTGTGATTGAAAAACATTCTCGTCGCCTTGATGTTTAATCCCAACTACTTATATGCATCCAAGACGATTAACTCGCCTCAACGAGCTTATTCTCCAAACAGTCTCTGAAGCCCTTCTGCGCCTAAAAGACCCCTTGCCGGGATTTGTCACCGTCACCGGCGCCGAAACGTCTCCGGACGTGACCCTTGTTAAAATATTTTATTCGGTTTTTGGGAATGAGAAGCAGGTCGCGGAAACCATCGACGCTCTCACCCGGATGAAACCTAAGATTCGATATCAAGTGGGCCAATTGGAAAACTTAAGACGCGTCCCGGATCTTATGTTTGTTTTTGATGAAAGCGTTGAGCGAGCCAATCGCGTCCATCAGATTTTGAAAACCATCCATGAAGAAGAAAAAGGCGGCTAACCTTTGTCTTCCGTTAACGAAGCGGTTCAACCTCTCTTAGATCAAATCCTCCAAATAATAAAGGAAGGAAAATCCTTTTGCCTTATTGGCCACCAAAATCCTGACGCGGATGTTATTGGCGGAGAATTGGCGTTGGCCAGCCTCATTTGCCGCCTCGGACCCGGCAAAAAAGTTGAGATTTATAACAATGGAATGGTTCCCCGGTATTTGGGCTTTCTTCCCGGATATTCTCAAGTTCATAATGTTCAAAAGGTGGCGGGTCATTTCGATGTGTTGATTTCGCTGGAATGTTCGGGGGCCGACCGAATGGGCAACATTCTTGATTTGAAAACCCAAGTTTCCAAAATTGTCAACTTAGACCATCACTTGAGCAACAGCCAATTTGGCCACGTCAACTTTGTGGATGCCAAGGCTTCATCGATCGCCGAATTGATTTTTAAGATTATCGACCGGTCGGGATTAAAACTGAACCGAGAAGAGGCCCTGTCCTTATATGTCGGAATGGTGACGGACACGGGATGTTTTCGCTATGGGAACACCACCCCCGAAACCCATCTCATTGCCGCCAAATTAGTTGAGACGGGAATTTCCGTCGGGGATGTGTCTGAACGGGTGTATATGAGCCGAACGGAAGGAGGAATGAAACTTTTCACTTACGCTTTCACACACATTCAAATGGAATTAGACAACAAAGCG
>JAKLIS010000225.1 GCA_022709485.1 Elusimicrobiota bacterium
ACCGAATTATAAGTTCCCGCCTTCACGGCTTAATATTGGCGGCTTTGGCCGGAAAACCTTTTTTAGGGGTTGGAGATTCGAACAAAGTGGGTCGCTTTTGCGATTATTTTGAAATGCCATTTTTGGGATGGGAGACACATCCGGATGATGTGAAAAAGAGTGTTGGTCAATTACTTTCGAATGAGAAAAAGATTAACACCGATTTGTTGGCTGCCCTAAAAGCGGGAGCCAGGAAAAATTTTGAATTACTCTCGGCTCAGTGAATCTCAGGCTTCAAGCGGAGGAAGTTTGGCGATTTCCGGCCCGACTTTGTCGATCATTGCCTTCATTTCCTCAAACCGGGCAATATCGAGGCTGATTCCCTTTTGGGTGGGCCTTAAATTGCCTTCCTGGTCGGTGTAATGATTTCGGACGTCCAAATAGTATTTGTTCTTAAAAATCTTGATTTGGACGACAAGCGTGTCACGAGAGTTTTTCGCAATGCTTCCAATCATGGTAATATTTCCGTCAGCTTTTTTGTTTTCCATTAATTTCTCCTTGGAGAAAAATAAATGACTATCATTGAATCCGTCGAACGTTTATATATCAAAAAAAGAGAGTTGAATCCAAACATGGGCAAGATAAACAAAGAGAGGGGCCATGGTTCTTTCGAGCCGGGGAAGATTCTTCTGCAAAGCCTGCTCATAATCGGGCTAGAAGTTCTTTTCGGAGGGATTTGGGCCCTCAAGGATTTGAGTTATATTGAGTGGCAATCTGAAGTGCAAAATTTTCAATGGCTTGTATTGGTCAAAGGGGATGTGGTGACCGTCGATGAAGTGGGGCGATTTTTAACGGGGATAAATGGTGTCAAAGAGGCCCAATTGATCTCAAAAGAGCAAATCCTTGATCGCCTTCAAAAAGAAGAGTTATGGCCGGAAGATGCCGGAAAAGCGGGCATTGATTTCCTTCCGCACACATGGCTCGTGACCTGGAAAGAAAATCCAAGCGCATTGGAGGACCAGAAATCGACGATTGAAGACATTAAGAATTTGAGTGGCGTCATCGATGTCGCGTTTGATTCCAGAGGCCAAGAAAGGATCCGCGGGTGGCGTCAGTTTTGGCTGACGTCTCGTCTTATCATGGGGGCGCTGATTGTTTTGACCATTCTCATTTTCGGCCTGATTGTCGGGAAATGGTTGGTTTCCTCTCGTTTGAAATTGCCTCCTTGGAAAAAAGCCGTTACGGATATTGGCTTGGTTTTTATCCCGTGGGCGGCGGGATATTTTCTTTCAGCCCTTCTTTTCGGATTTGTTCCGGTTATTGTTCTCGTCGGGGGACTTGTCATTGGAGTGGGCCAACTGATATGGGCCCAAACCCGCCTCTCATGAAAATCATTTCTTTTGTCCGAGTTTTTATTGTGGCGGCCTTCATCGCCTGGCCGGCCTTCCCGGCTGATCAAAAACTCAAATCGGAACTAAAATTCAAAACTCGAGATTTGGAAAAGGTTCAGTCAGAACTGAAGAAAAAAGAGCAAGAAACCCAGAAAATTATGCAGGAATCCATGGAGCTTTCCAATGAAATGAGCCGAAATAAGCTCAAAATGAACGATGTTCAACTGACCATCGAAAACACGGGCCTCCAAACAAAAGAAGTGCAAAACCGTATAGCCAAAACCAAAAATGAAAAAGACAACCTCACAAAACGTTATTTTGAACAATCGCAGAATATCTGTCATTTGTCCGCGCAATATTATTTGGTGTCGGCCGTGATGGGGAATTCAAACCCGGTTCCTGTCTACATGCGCCAGGTGATTCGAGGGCAAAATAAGACGCATCAAAATTTGAAACAAGAAAAATCACAAACTGAGTATGAGTTTGACGAACTCATCCAAACCCAAAACAGCCTGCAGGAAGAATATCAGAGACAACGTAAGGTCTTGGAGAAACTCAAATCAAGCTACAGTCAGCAAACCGACCTTTTGAAAAAAAAGGAAACGAAACGCCAAATTATCGAGCAAGAATTGAAGGATTTAAAACAAACCGCCCAAGAACTCACCTCTATGATTGACTTGTTGAGGACAAAAGAGAAGCAAGCGTCGGAAGATTCGGCCAAGCAAAGGATAGCGAAACAAACCAGCGGTCAATCTCCGGTTCTTTCTCATTCTTTATCGTGGCCCGTTCAAGGGGTGGTCATCGAAAAATTTGGAAAACACAACCATCCGGAGTTTGGAACGCCCTATACCTCGAATGGGATTCGAATCAAGCTGGGACAAGAGGCTTCTGTCAAATCGGTCTCGGGCGGCCGTGTGTTATTTGCCGGAAACTTTTTAAGCTTTGGCGCCATGATCCTCGTTGAACACCCGGGCGATTGGTATTCCGTTTACGGGCATCTGGGTTCTCTCGGGGTCATCAAAGGCCAGGAATTAACGGAAGGCCAAACTGTCGGTACATCGGGGCTTAATGAGAAAGGGAACCAAGAGGTTTATTTTGAGTTAAGATTTTATGGAAAGCCGGTGGATCCCTTGCCTTGGCTGAAGGATTAAAAAGTTATCTAATCAAACACCCTTAAGGAGACATAGATGAAAAACATTCAGAAATGGAGTCGAATTTTGATCGCCGGAGCTTTTTTAGGCTTCGGTATTATTCCCTTGGGAACGGCCGCCCCCAAAAATACGAAGGCAAAACCCAAACCCGCATCCACTCAGCAGATTGATCAGACTTTTGAAAGGATCAAACTTCTCTTGGATATTTATCAGAACGTGTCCCAAAACTATGTTGAAGAGGTCAACGCACAAGATTTAATTTATAACGCCGCCGCCGGCATGGTGAATTCTCTCGATCCCTTCAGCCAGTTCCTGGTTCCCGAAGCTCGGGAGGAAATGCAAACGCAGACTGAAGGGCAGTTCGGCGGGTTGGGAATCCGAATCATGATGAAAGATGGGTGGCTGACGGTTATTACCCCGCTTCCAGACACGCCCGCTTACCGAGCGGGAGTTCTCCCAGAAGACCGGATCATTACCATTAATGAGGAGTCCACTCAAAGCATCAGTTTAACGGACGCCGTCAAGAAATTGAGAGGAGCCCCGAAAACAGAAGTCAAAATCGGATTGGCCCGGGAAGGCAGCAAAGAACCCATTAATATGACATTGGTGCGGGAAAATATTGTCATCCAAAGCGTCAAAGGGGATATGTTGACCGAAGACATCGGATATACCCGCATTAACGAATTCATTGAACCCACTATTTCCGACCTTCGAAAGAATTTAGCCGCATTGGAAAAAAGAGGCATGAAATCCTTAATCCTTGATTTGCGTAATAATCCGGGAGGACTTCTCACATCCGCGGTGGATGTGTCAAAGATATTCATTGCCGACCAGAAACTGATTGTTTATACGGAAGGAAGGGCCCAGCCCCGAACCAACTATTTGGCCGATGCCACCGCCCTCTATAAGGAAATGCCCATGGTGGTATTGGTGAACAGGGGATCCGCGTCGGGTTCCGAAATTGTGGCGGGCGCCATTCAAGATCATAAACGGGCCGTCCTTATCGGAAGCGAAACCTTCGGAAAAGGATCCGTTCAATCGGT
>JAKLIS010000226.1 GCA_022709485.1 Elusimicrobiota bacterium
TAAATGGGTTTCAAATCTTTGAACCAGTGCTTGGATGGTCCGGGTCAAGGCCCGTTCTTTTTCTTCCCGCTTGGTTCCCCCTTTATAGATATTTCCCGTAATGATGGCGAGGGGTTGGTTTGAGCCCCGACAAAATTTGAGAATTCTTTCCGGATCTTTGTTGGCCGCCAATGATTCCAGGAATTTTCGAGATTGGGTGTTGACTTGGGCAAATGTACGCCACTTTTCCAGCACAACCGCCAATGTCAGAATGGATCCGATAAATAAAACGGATAAAACGGGCCAACCGGCCAAAATAATTTGTTTCCATGCCACCTGATCCAAGAGAGCCTCCTAAATATAGGCCGAGATTTCCGCTCCTAAGCGGGGTCGGCCTGATTCGTAAATCTAATTAACATTTTATGGGAATATGTCCAATCAATTTGACACCGGCGACGTCTAAAAGTTCCCTTACTCCGCAATTCCGAATTCACCGTTGGATATCACAATTTCCGCTCTTTGTGGGGCTTGAGAAGTTTTGAAATCACCGTCAAATCCTGATTTCCCAATCCATCGGTCTGAGCGGCTTCCATTATAAAACGAACCGCCTGAAGAACCGGAAGCCCCAGTCTTTTTTGCTTGGCCGTTTCGCTCATGAAAATGACGTCTTTGAGCATGTTGGCCAAAGAAAAGGCCGGCGAAAAATCATCTTCTAATAAAGCCTTTTCCTTAATTTTGAAGTATCCGCAATTGAGCGCCGGGCTCTGGCCCAGAACTTCAAATATTTTTTGAGGGCCCACGTCTTGCACTTTGGCCAACGCCACCGCTTCGCAGAGGCCGGTGGTCATTTGAGCAACAATGAGATTCATGCAAAGTTTCAAGGCTGACCCTTTGCCGACGGGTCCCGCATGAACAATGGCTTTTCCCATGGTTTGAAGAAGTGGCGTCCATTTTTTGAGTAGGGCTTCTTCTCCCCCCGCCAGGATAATTAGTTCCGCCGCCTCCACTTGTTTTTTGCTTCCGGTGACCGGACAATCTAGAAAATTCATTCCATTTTCTTCCGCTTGGCGGGCAAATTCCAAAGTCGACTTTTCGTCAATGGTGCTCATCTGGATGAGAGTCTTGCCTTTGACATCGGCCTGAAAGACGCCGTCTGGGCCGTTTAAAACGGCGGAGACGGCTTTTGGATTTGTAACCATTACGATAATGGCCTCCGTTTTTTCCGCCACGTCTTTCGCTGACTGGGCGGGTTGGAGGCCTGCCTTCTGCGCGAGATCCAATTTATCCCGCGTTCGGTTAAACACGCTGACGTTGAATCCTTGGGCTTTGGCGTTTTGGGCCATTGCCATTCCCATAATTCCCAATCCAATGAAGCCTATGCTGTTGGATTTATTGTCCATTAAAGTAAGCGGGCCTTTCTTTTATAAGAGCCTTGGGAAGGATTTTTTTGATGGGTTTTAACTCCTCAATTACTGTTTTATTGAGAGGTTTTAACTCAACGCCGAAGGTATCAGAAATATCCTTCCATGATTTGCCGCGATCCCGGTGGCTCAAAATTTGCCCCACTTCCACGTTCGCCGTCTTGGCGACCACCAGTGACGGAACCAGTTCTTCATACCCATATTTAAGTTTTCGAAAATATTCCAATTGGCTCATTTCGACTTGGTATTTTTGAGATAAATGAGAGAGAACTTCAGTCTCATTCACTTTCCCCGAAGGGGCCTTTGTTGGCGCTTTGGGCTTTTGAGTTTTGGATATTTGGCTGGAGGAGTCCGTTTTAACGGGTTTTTTCACCCCCATTTTATAGCGCGCAAAAGTCAAAGGGACGAAAAGAAAAAAAATAAAAAAAACAAAACCTTTTTTCATATTTTCCTGGTTTTAAGATGCCCTTTGAGACTTTTTCTCAACACCATTTTGTCCCAAAATCCGAGATTGGTAATTTTGAATCCGTATCGTTTCATTTGCCCGGGAATAACCTGGCGGACCACTTTGGCTTTAACAGTGAGAGGAATTTCCATATGGCACGTGTACTCCGTATCGATGGATAGATCCGTTTCGGTGTCCACGGCAAAGCCGGATTTACTGACATCAACAATAACCCCCCTTCCGAATTTCTCATCGAGCAGGGGATGTTCAAATTGAATGAAAAGATTCGCTCCCAGTCTCTCGTGCCTTCGCCGTTCTCTTCCGTTCATCTGACTCCCTCCCCATCGCCGTCTATATTAATTTTTTTTCGTCTTTGTTTGCTGCCTTCAAAAATGCAAATGGCCGCCGCTATTCCCACATTGAGCGATTCCACAGACCCCAGCATGGGTATTTTAACCGTATTTTTTATGGCTTTCATTTCTTCTTCGGAAAAACCCCGTCCTTCCTGGCCGACCACGATGGCGCTTCCCTTTGTCCAATCCACCTCGTCATAATCCCTATCTCCCCCGGCCGCCGCGCCGAAAGTCTGAATTCCCCTGTCTTTTAAAATTTTCACGGCCTCGAAAAAGCTCAAATTGGTTTTTATTTTCTGTCTGAACGCGCTTCCCGCGGAGGCTCGTAAGGATTTGGGACTAAAGGGATCGGCCGAATGCGAGGTTATCCAAACCTCCGTTATTCCCCCCGCTTCGGCTGTCCGGATAAGAGCCCCCACGTTTTGAGGGAGCTGGAGGCCGTCTAAGACAAGGATAAAGGGCGGGGGTCCTTCGGTCGGACTGGATTCGGTTTGAAGCGGCCGTTTCGCGACAGATATGATCCCGGGAGGCGTTTTGACGTCAGAGACAAATTCCATGACATGGCTTTCCATTAAGATGACCCGGGGCATTTTATCCGGTTTGCGCGTGTGGAGCAGACGCCCCACTTCTTCCCGGTTATTTTTTAGAAAATAAATGGTTTCGATGGGGATGTGAGATTTAAGAAGCTCTTCTAAGAGATTCTTTCCTTCGGCAAAAAGAAAGGTCCTATTTTCGCCGTCGCGGATCTCTTTGAGTCTTCTGACGTCAGGGTCTGTTCTCTTTGAAATTATCTTTTCGGCCATTTGTTTAATATTTTAGAAAGATAAACATATATTATTTAACTCAAACTTATGCCACGAAGAAATCGAACAAAATCAGGCCGGGTGAAAAAAAGGGTCCTCTCTTTGGCGATCATTTTGGGACTGTGGGCCCTCATATCGGCGGGGGGGCTCATATTTTACGCGGAAATGAAGCTGTCCAATTTGGTCGCCGGGGGGCTGGGTGAAAGTTTTTCTACCCGATTTTATTCGGCTCCGCATCGCCTGGCCATGGGCCAGTATGAAACTCCCGAAGCCGTCGCGGAACGGTTGACCCGTTTGGGCTACAGCTGTGTGGACGGGGCCCCGGCGACGTCGGGAACCTATAACGTTGAAGATCCCTTTCGGATTCGCGTTTTTTTGCGGGGTTTCAAAACCCCTCTTCAAAATTCCATCGGCGGCCTTGTCACTTTGACATGGCGCAAATCCCAAATTTTGGAATTGATAAATGACAGAAATGAAAATTTGACCGAAGTTTTTCTTGAACCCGAAGTCGTGGCGGAACTATCGGGGCCTCATAAGGTGCGGCGAGATCCGGTCCTGTTT
>JAKLIS010000227.1 GCA_022709485.1 Elusimicrobiota bacterium
GGCGCATGAGTCATAAAATCTTTATTTGAAAGTTTCCTCGTCAACCGATCCAGGCTTTCGCGTTCCGTCCCCAATTCTTTTTCAAGACGGGACTTTTCTTTTCCGAAATCGATGAGTCCCAAAAGGGGCACGAATAAAACTGCCCCCGGAATGACCGCCGCGGCGGAACCGCCGGGCCTTTTGACGGTGGGATCGAATTTCATTGAGGCCACTTTGGTATTGAGACATTTCAAAATCATTTTCTGGCTTTCCAAAAATTTGGCCACCGCGTCGTCCTCCGGTTTAACAACCACTTCGATGGGTTCATTAATGGGAATTCCCATCTCGCTGCGAATCGTCCGGAGTTTGGTGACCGATTCTTGGAGAACGGTCATTGATTTCAACGCGACGTTATCCAATAAATCTTCCCGTTCAACCGGCCATGCCGCAATCATGACGTGAGGAGCTTTATCATCGGCCCGTTTGGGGATCTTTTGCCAGAGTTCTTCTGAAATAAACGGAATAAACGGGTGAAGAAGCCGCAGAACCCCATCCAAAACAAAGGCCAAAACGGCCCGCGCGGCTTCCCCCGATTCCGGGCCGATCCCATATTCCCCCCATTTCTCCTGGTCAAACCGGGGTTTGATCATTTCCAGATACCAGTCGCAAAAATCGAACCAGAAAAAATTATAGAGGCCCCGCGACGCGGAATCCATATCGCAATTTTCCATGGCTTGCGTTGTTTCCTTCACAATTTCACTATACCGGTGAAGAATCCAACGATCGGAAATTTCAAAGTGATTTTTAAGAGGAAGCAGGTCTGGAATGGCGGGCAAATTTTTAAGGTGAGTTAGAGAAAAACGGACGGCGTTCCAAATTTTGTTGGAAAAATTCCTGGCCGCCATAAAATTGTCCTTGGAGAGCTGCATATCGCGCCCCGGAGCGGCCATTTGAGACAGGGCAAACCGCATGGCGTCGGCCCCGTATTCATTAATTAATTCCAAGGGATCGATAACATTCCCCAACGATTTGGACATTTTTCGCCCTTGTTTATCCCGGACGATACCGTGAATAAAAACCGTGGAATAAGGGACCTTTCCTTCGAAACTCAAAGCAAACATCACCATCCGCGCCACCCAAAGGTAAAGAATTTCGTGCCCCGTCACCAAGGTATGGGTGGGGAAGAATTTTTTGAAATCAGGCGTGGCCTCCGGCCAGCCAAAAACCGACATCGGCCACAGAGCCGAGGAGAACCACGTGTCCAACACGTCCGGGTCTTGAACCAAGTTCTTATTATGACAGGCGGGACATTCCGTTGGCGTTTGGGTGGACACGATGGGGGGACATTCCGTTTGGCCATCTTCTTTCCGGCAATACCACACGGGAATGCGGTGACCCCACCAAATTTGCCGGGACACGCACCAATCTTTCAAATTTTTAAGCCACAGCCGATAAGGATTTTCCCAGCTGTCCGGATGAATCTTCACCTTCTTCTTTTTAGAAGCCGCCAACGCCTCTTTGGCCATCTGTCCCATCGACAAAAACCATTGTTCTGACTCCAACGGTTCAATGATCTCCTCACACCGGTAACAAATGGAAACGGCCAATTTATAATCCTCAACTTTTTCTAAGAGGCCCTGTTTTTCCAGTTCTTCGACCACTTTTTTCCTGGCGTCAAAACGGTTTAAGCCGGCAAATCCCGGACCCGCCTCCTCGGTCATTTTTCCCTCAAATCCAATGACGGTCATATGCGGAAGATTGGCCCGTTCGGCAATTTCAAAGTCCACCGGATCGTGGGCGGGGGTGACTTTGACCGCCCCGGAACCGAAAGATTTATCCACCACCTCATCGGCGATAACCGGAATTTCGCGATCGGTGAGCGGCAACTTCACATGAGCTCCCACCAACGCTTTATAACGCTTGTCTTTTGGATTCACCGCCACTCCGGTGTCTCCCAACATCGTTTCAGGCCGGGTGGTGGCGACCATGATATAGCCGGCGTCAAAGGGATTGGCGGACGGTCCGGACTTCTTCTTCGACGCTCGAGGTTTTTGACGCCGGTCAATAATGGGATATTTGATGTGCCAAAGATGGCCGTTTTTTTCCAGGTGTTCCACTTCAATGTCGGCCAACGCGGTCTGGCAGCGGGGACACCAATTGACGAGACGTTTCCCCCGGTAAAGAAGCTTTCGATTGTAAAACTCCACGAAGGCGTGCCGCACCGCTTTAGAGCAGGTGTCATCCATGGTAAAACGAGTGCGAGACCAGTCCAAAGCGGCTCCGATTTTGCGAAGCTGCATTAAAATTGTGTCTCCGGATTCCCGGCGCCAGGCCCACATTCTTTCAAGAAATTTCTCGCGCCCTAAATCGTGCCGGGTAAGACCTTCTTTTTTGAGGAGTTTTTCAACGACATTTTGGGTGGCGATGCCCCCATGGTCGGTTCCCGGCAACCAAAGGGTGGCAAAACCCTGCATTTTCTTATAACGGATAAGGATGTCCTGCAATGTGTTATTGAGAGCATGTCCCATGTGAAGGGACCCCGTCACATTGGGAGGAGGAATGACGATGGTATAGGGCTTTCCCGGGCCTTGGGGCTGGAAATAACCGGCTTTTTCCCAAACCTCGTACCATTTGCTTTCAACCGATTTGGGGTCGTAGGCTTTAGAAAGTTCAGATAAAAATGTTGGGGTTGTTTCTGTCATTTGGGGATGGGATGTTACCACAAGGAAGCGGTCAATGCGAATAAGTTGTCTTGGGGGGTCATTCCCTCTCAGCCCGTCATACCTTCTCAGACAGTCGCATCGGGTGCGCCGTCATTCCTGCGAAAGCAGGAATTCATCCCTGTGTTTCCAAAATACCTTGATTCCTGCTTTCGCAGGAATGACGGTGTTTCGCAGGAATGATGGTGTTTCGCAGGAAGGCCGGGCTGAGCAGAAATAACGGCCCGGCCAGACTTAAAATAATTCGCTCTGGTCGACCTTGCGGCCAACCAGAGCGAATTTTGATTAAAACTCACCTTTTGAAAGATACGGGTGGGTTAGAAATCCCCTCCGCCCATTCCGCCGGGCATCCCCGCCGGAACTGCGGGCTTCTTCTCGGGAATATCAGTCACGAGAACTTCTGAAGTGAGGAGCAAGCTGGACACCGAGGCCGCGTTTTGAAGCGCGGTTCGAACCACTTTCGTGGGGTCCACGATGCCGGCTGCCACCATATCTTCGAATTTACCGGTGGCCGCGTTGAATCCGTAGCTATCATTTTTGCCGATTTGGGAGCGGATCCGCTCAATAATGACGGCTCCATCCACGCCCGCGTTTTCGGCAATCTGTTTAACGGGTTCTTCAATGGCTTTCCGAATGATGTTGATTCCGGTTTGATCGTCAATATCTTCGGCTTTGATGCTTTCAAGCGCCGCGCAAGCTCTTAAAAGAGCCACGCCGCCGCCGGGAACAATCCCTTCTTCAACGCCCGCACGGGTCGCGTGCATGGCGTCTTCCACCTTGAACTTCTTGGTTTTCATTTCAGTTTCGGTGGCTGCCCCCACGTTAATGACGGCCACGCCGCCCTTGAGTTTGGCCAACCGCT
>JAKLIS010000228.1 GCA_022709485.1 Elusimicrobiota bacterium
CCAACGAGATGGAGATGCCGGCGTCTGATTTTTTTAATCTAATTTCGCCTGTCCTTCAACGGTGGACGAAGCTTCCATCACAAGATCGAGCCTATCACATCAATCAAATCCTGAACCGCTGTCTAAAGAAATCAAACAAGATGAATTACACACGCTTGGATAATTTTTTTCATTCACATCCAGAAGAAGACGTATTGATTATTCTATGCGGTAAAAGCCATCAAGATAAAATCCCTAATCAGGAAGATTTAATAATCAAAGACGCGGCGGATTTGTTCTTTGACACCCTTTCTTTAGCCAAACTTGATTTAACTCAAATAATTCAACGCTTTTCTCGTTTTTTGGGGGCGCCTTTTCAGTCTGCCGGCGCCTTCTATTTTACCGATCCTTTTGGAGATCGAAGCGGAATCGTGTGGCGACCGCAGGATGAAACGCGGATTTTTATGTTTTTGTCCGACCTGTCCCACTCAAAACCATGGCAATGCACGGTCCGAAAAATAAAGGATTTTAAGTTCGTCGATTCTCCACCGACCGCGAATGAATGGAGGGAATTTGCCCAAGCAACGTCAGAAAATTCACTCATCATTCCAAAAAGGGTATATCGGAATTTCCGAAAAGCGGCGATGGACCATGGATGTAACGCCCAACTCTTCTCATCAAACCAAAAAAAAGACCCAAATAAATCAGCGCTCTCGCCGCCAGTCAAATTTCCAGTGAGATTTTTCATTGCCCCCTTCCATGAATGGTTAAGGCCGATGGCGGCCCCCTTGAGCGGATCGCTTATTTCCATTTTAATTTGGGATTTCGGCGGGCATATGAATCCTGTCATTTCATACCTTCTTGCCTTTGGGATGAGTTTGGCCGTATACCGCCTATCAAAATTCATTAATGAGCCTCTTCTGCGCCAACATGGGAAGAAGGCATTTCTCTTGGCTCGACAATTCAACCCCTTGCTGACCGGTCAGAAATACAGAAATGAAATTCGAAAAGGCGTCCATTTCCTCACCAAATTGTCCTTTATTTCCCATCTCATTATTCTGACGGCGGGATTTTCCGGACTCTATTTTAGCCTGCCTTTGGAGATGGGGCCTATCCATGTTTTGGCTCTCTGGGGTTCACTGGGCGTCAATGTCTCTTATCATTTCATGCGGAATTTTTCTTTCTATAAAGGGATCTTTATCCACCTTTTTCCCATTCCCCTCGCCGCGGAAAATCCCATTCAAAGCGCCTCCCTCGTAAAGCAAATTTCATTTTTAAGAGGGGCGGGCAGTTGGAAAAACCGTGAAGCAATAATGGATCTCGCCAAAGAGCTTCGGGAAAAAATGCGACTTTTTATCCATCCCATCTCAGAGAAAATGCGAATTACCGACTTCGAAATGCGGGATAAATTGCAGAACAATAATGAGCCCGAAATTCACTTCGAAGATTTTCTTTCTAATGCATATGACATTCTTCTTAAAAAAGAAGATCAAAATCGGTGGCTCGTTGCCCTGTGGGGGACTCAAGGAGGCGGCCGCCACACAAAAGCCAATACGGCGTTGAGATTTTTTAGGCGGCACGAAAATTCCAGAAAAGTCCGGGTTATTTCCGAAGTGGACTTCTTTAAGCCGGGGCAAGGAAAAGTGCGAGCCAGCATGTGGAATCCGGACGAGCGTTTTCATATGCCTCTATTCGTGGAATTTATGGGGAACCTGATAAGCAATCGGCCGGCGGGAAAACCCATATTCGACGAATCGACAGGCGCCGCCGTATCATTCTCGATGACGAAGCAAGGCGACCTGGAGATTATCAATGGTCCACTTCGATTTAATTTTCAATTTTCATCTTCGAAAGAATCAACCCGTATCAAGTGGATCAAACCAGAACAACAATCAATTTATTTTGACCTCAAGAAAAAACCGGGAAATTATACCGAGTTTCATTTGGGCAGTTTACAAACGGTAGTGACGTGGAAGAAACAAAACGCTTTCGACATTTCAATAAGGGATGCCTGCTTTCATTTCAAAATTGAAAATTCCAATTTGGTTGTCCAAAGCGAAGGGCAACCCAAATCCCAAATTCTTGTTTTTGGATCTTCCATTATCGCCGCGGAATATATTCCGCCTCTTAATAAAGAGGAGGGTGAAAAAGACCTCATTATATTCGCCGGCAGTTTGGCCATGTATTTTAACGAATGGGACGTTTCAGCCGACATTCACGCTAGTTCCTCCTTTAGGCGCCGAAGGTTATTCGCCCCGATTCTGGCTAAAAAAGGAATCCGCCCTGCCGATTTTGAAAAAGAATCGGCTCGATGGCAGATGGAGACTTTGAAAATGGACCTTCCGGAGGATCTGAAAAATGAGGAAATTGAAAAGGAAAGAGGTTTCTCGAGCGGAAAGTTAGATTACAATCATTTTCAAGTGTCGGGGCTCAACACGGCTGAAAGAATAACCCGGTCATTTATTTATCAAATTTTACTTATCCCGGGCATTATCAATTCGTTTAAAAATAAATTTGGCATTGAAAATTTAGATCATTTGACTTACAGATTAACAAACATCGGGGAAAAGGTATTGTCGGTTTGGATAGAGAAGGTCCGTCGAAAACAAGACTCAACGCCGTTCTCCAATCCATTTTCCACCTCCACTGAAATCGTTTCTTTCCAAAAAAAAGAGGGAATGAAAATTTCCCAAAAACATCTTCCTCTTGCCGTCGTCGGCCTCGGGGAATTTTTGCTTCTTAAATTTCGAGTTCATCCTAAAAATCTGACCGGGAGCTTAACATTAAGAGATAGGCGGCACTTAGGAAAACTGGCTGAGAGAACCCTTGGAATCACTCCGGGTTTTCAAACGGCGTCCTTACGAGAACATCTCAAAGGCCCCATGTTATGCCGCGTTCCATTATTAAAATCTGGCCAAAGAAAGGTCTTCACCCTTAGAATAAAAATAGACCATGGATTGGTCATGAATCAGTTTTCCCCTGTAAAAGATGAGTTGATGAATCTTGAAAAAACCTTTGTTGAAAAAAAGGAATTGGGATGGGAACAAAATGCAAGGAAAGTTTATGAAGAAGGATGCCGCCTCATCGACCTGTTTTTTGAAGTGCAGCACACCATGTGGGACATGGGAATCCTCGACCGAGCGCCGGACATGATGCAACTTTACGGCATCGGCGTCTGGCACGGCAAAAAGGCTGTTTTTGCTCAAGCCCTCTTTAATTTATCTGTCGATGAAGACGCCAGGAATTCCGTGAAGGAACTGGCAAGACATCACTCTCCCTCAATTCCCGACCATTGGACCTATAAAAAATACGAGTCTTTTGGCCTTTCCGGTTATCAGCTTCAATATGTTTACAATGTTTTTACCGGAGAAGATTACCTATCCCAAATCCCAGAGCCCTTCAGAGAATATTTCCTTCAACATTTAAAGAAAGTCCCTAAAGACCAAGAACAATTTGAAATGATTGATTCAAAACCGCTTGAAGCTTCAACAATTCCAAATCCCATTTTCATTTTCAACTCATACCAGTTCACCAAAAACAATCTGACGGGAAAATACAAGAAA
>JAKLIS010000229.1 GCA_022709485.1 Elusimicrobiota bacterium
TTTCTTCTGGATTTTATCGGAACCAGGCCTCTCAACCAAGATGTGATCGTGGGCCCTTGTGGTTTTTCCGGACGCTGCACCTGCGGAAAGTGTAAGGTGATGAGCAGCCAAGATCGGCTAAACATCATGATCAAGGGGTTAAGGGATATGTGCGCGACTATGGACGTGTTTGTGATAGGAGGAGGATTCTCAACTTCTTTCTCCGATATTGTGCCGGCCGTGGTGGTGGCGGTGATAGGTAAGTTAGTCACTGAAAAACCTCTGACCAAACCGGCTAAAAAAGTGGGTGATAAGCTCATCATTATCGGCCTTACGGGGAATGACGGTAATGATACGCTCTTCAGGGCGGGCCTTGTCAAAGAAATGCGTCCGGCGGTCGCATTGTTTAAAGAAGAAAGGGTGGCCATGGAAGCGGCTCTGGCTGCTTTTGGTACCGGTAAAATCCATGCCTGTTCTGATTTGGGGGCCGCTGGCATCGGAGCCGCGGTGTGCGAGTCAGCCAGATACGGCGGATTGGGAGCCAAAGTGGATCTCTCCAAGATCCCCATTTCCAACAAGGAGATCACCCCAGAGGAGATCTTAATTTGTGAGACCCAAGGACGCTATCTGGTTCAGGTCGCACCGGAATCTGTCGATGAGGTTATGCGAGCTGTCCGGACTAAAACCGATCATGTCGCGGTTATTGGAGAGATCACCTCTGATGATAAAGAGGTTTTTGAACATAATGGAGGCCTTGTCGCTGTTATTCCCAATAAGCCGTCAAAAGAAACATTAATGGCTTTGAGCAGCGGAAAATAAAAAGGGTTGGTGTAGGGACCAACTTTAATCGCAGACTGATTTTTTAATTTCCTAAGCGGCATTTTCCAGGAAATAGGGTTGCCCTTCGTAGCCGTCGTTTGGCGAAGGAGGGTTCTAACGTCATCCAAACGATCACCCGCTTTCGCTCCTTTTATAAACAGCATAAAAGGAGCTTCAGCGGGCAAGCCCAGCGCCTAGCAACAAACCGAAGTCGAATTATAAGAGCGAAAGCGTCTCGCCGAAGCCGTTTTTTGGCGAAGGCGGACATAAATCCCTCAATATTCGTTAGGAGGGATTTTATGTATGTGTTCATCCTCAGTAGTATTAATAATGCCGACCAGGAATATGTTGGTTCAACAAAAAACCTAAGGCATCGGATTAAAAAACATAATCGCGGTGAGCAAGCCCATACCGCCAAATTCAGACCTTGGAAAATAAAAGTTGCCCTCTGGTTTGATCAGCAGGAAAAAGCCATCGGCTTTGAGAAATATTTGAAATCAGGTTCCGGTCGCGCCTTTCGCTCCAAACATTTTTGAACTTTTAATTTTAGTACGACGGCCGAAGACCGACCGTCAATCACCGTGCATTGAAGTCCATTAATAAAGAACTCCTCTATAAAAAATCGTAGAGGGGGACAATGAAAGGATCCTCGTTTGAAAGACATGTTTTTGACAAAAAAGCCACTCCGAAGAATTGTTCAAATGCTGCCGACCTGGGGTCGCTTACCTTAAGTCCCCTTGAAATGAATCCACCGACGACATTAAAAAGATATCACTGGCTTATCGCGCTGGTAGCCTATACATTGGCCGTTCTCCTCGTCCATCGCCAGGTCGTAGCAGATCTGGGGGCAAGGGTCATCGGGGGCCATTTGGTTGGGGGCGTTTTCATTTGGGAATTTTCTTGGTTTAAAAAATCGTTTTTTGATCTCACCCATCTGAACCCTTTCTTCACCAAAGACCTTATGTTCCCGGTGGGAACTCCCCTCATCATTGAATCTCCGCTATTAATCGGGCTGAGCTTGGTGGGTCAAAGTATTTTTGATCCGTACCGGATTTATAACCTGTTGTTTTTTCTTAGTTACATCGGCGCCGGCGTATCAATGTATTTTTTGGCTTTTTACTTAACCAAAAACGGGCTTGCCTCTTTTCTGTCCGGTTTTCTTTTTATGTTCAGCCATTACAACCTCACGCAACACGCGCTTGGACATTTGCACGAGAGCATGATTCTCTTTGTCCCGTTGACCTTTATGGGATTAATTGATTTTTGGATGAACCGCTCCAAAATGGGCCTTAAGTTGTTTATCGTCGGGGCCATCGGATCATGTTTAAGCTCAACATATATCGCATTTGAATCGCTAATCGTTGGTGTCCCAGCCTTTTTAATTTTCAGTTGGATGAAGACCGATGTGGAGCATAAGAAGCGGAAACTGGGACAAATATTTATTGTCTATTTGGGTGTGGGTCTAGTTGGACTTTTGAGCTATTGGCCGGTTTTTGTTCATAGGACCGATTTAATCGGGGGAAGCGATTCGTATTCCTTGAGTATTCTTTCTTATTTCGATTATCCGGCTTGGCATCCCAATGAAGCGGTTCAGGCCCTGCGCGGGTGGACGTCGGGATTTACCGATAGGGCTCTTTTGAATTCAAGCGCTTATGTTGGAAGAGCGGCTGAGGCGGCTAAAGCAGCGCCGGAAAACCTCCTCGGGTTTTTTGGATTGACTCTTTTCTTTTTGTTCATTGTGGGAATTAGGTTGAAAAGCTTTCGAAACCAGGGCTGTTGGATAGTCCTCGGTATGGTTGGCCTGGTGATGTCGTTGGGGCCTGATTTGCAATTTTCCTATTCTCAAAGTGGGTTCCCCTTGCCATACATCGCTTTCTCAAAATTGCCGGTTTTCGAAATGTTCCGAGTGCCATCAAGGATGATCTTATTGACTTGGCTAGGCGTCAGCGTCTTATCAGGCGTGGTCTTTAGTCGCATAGACTCTTTGTTGAAGAGGTCTTGGACGAAATTGATTCTTCTTGTTGTTATCATCGGCGCATTTTCATGGGAAATGGGTGTTATGGCCACTGGAGATATGTTCGCAACCGTCCACAATGGCCTCATATATCAACGATTGAAGTCGGACCCCGTTCCCGGGGCTGTGCTGGAGCTTCCTGTGGCGATTAACCGATCAACCGGAGTTAGTCTCAATGCGGAGAAGTTCATGCTTTATCAACCTTTGCATAATAGGCCGCTCGTTGTCGGCCGACCCGCTCGATATTCGGAAGCGTCCCTTTCATTTTGCAATGGAACAGATTTTGTTTATGAATTAACCCACCCCATAACGATCTCTCAACTATATTCTATGACGGATCGATTTCAACAGTTGAAATCAACCGGACGCGATATTCTTAAGGAAAACGGAATCCGGTTCGTTTTGTTCCACAGAAAAGATAGGTTTTTTTCTGACAAAACAAATTCTCTCTACGAGCGATTGCTTGTGGATGTTTTGGGACCTCCCGTGTTGATTGACGAGAACGATATGGCGCTCTTTGAACTATAAAATTGGAAAGATTGATTATGACTCTTGGCATATTCGATTCAGCCATCTCCGGTGATGTCAAAATAGGCCGCATAGATCGTTTCTTTAAAGGAATGAATTATTCAGCCCGAAGGAATTTGGTATATTTCTTCTCTAGAAATCACCTATTTTAGGGAGGCGAAACATTGTGACCCAATCCAACAGCGTGAAAGAAATATTAGTG
>JAKLIS010000023.1 GCA_022709485.1 Elusimicrobiota bacterium
CCCGAGATGATTGAAAACAAACCTGCCGATCTTTTTTCCCATAAACTTTTCTGACGCCTCAAGGCCGCCTTTAATTAATTTAATCTTGCCATGACCCAATATTGAGCAAATCTTTTTCAAACGGAATTATGAAAATAATTCGCCTTTCGGATTCTCCACTTTTTTGAGTCTCTTGAGAAGACTCAAAGGAATGAGATTTCTCGAAACCATCCTTAAATTTGGAATTGATTTCTCTTATCTCAGTTGTGCCGCCAAAGAAAGAAGAGATTGTGATGGTCTGTGAATTCCCCAATTCTCCAAATGGAGTAAACGCATAATCCACGTTGAGTTTCTGAATCTGAAATCCAAGTCCTCCCGTCATGCCGGAAAGCCCGCCCATATTTCCGCGATTGGTTTCGTCCCGCTGGTTATTGGTAATGGCGTCGGTGAGTTTGGCCAGATAGCCTGCGCGCAGGGTCATGACCCCAATCGGAGTGAATTCCGTGCCGACAGCGAAAAATATCTGGTCCTGATAAGGGCGGGAATGAACATCAAATACAAGTGAAAGATTTTGGATAGGTTGGAAGGCGACCCCCAAAGAAAGGGCCAATGGAAGTGAATATTCTTCGGAGACAAACTTCATTCGAGGGCCAAGATTCCGGATCGACCCGCCCAAAGACAACTTGTTTAAGGGAGTGGGAGACTGAAACCCCAAATCAATAGCGTATCCTTGAGCCGTCTCTCCCGCCAATTCTTGGCGAATCCATTTCACCTGGCTTCCCAAATTGAGGGTTTTAAAACGGGATGCCAGAGCGAAACCAAGAGCGACATCATTTCCGCCAAAAGATCCTTGCGAACTTCTATCCAATCCCCGTCTTTCCTGGGACTGGATAGAGAAACGGGTTATAGAAATCCCCAAATGGGTGCGGGGACCCAATCCCGCCGCCGGCAAAACGACCCCCGCATTGTCCAGATTGTTTTCGTCAAAAAGGCTGATGTGAGAAAAGGAGATCCCGCCCAAACTCTGTCCGTTTCCTCTGGCCATCCGGGCCATCCCAGCCACGTTCCATTGAAGGGAATCGGTGTCATTGGCGAGGGCCGTATAAGCTTGTCCAAGGGAAACCGGCCGGGCTCCCACGGAAATCTTCAGAAAGTCAGCTCCGGTTTCGATGCCGGAAAAAAGAGGGGTGGGAGCGTTCAAAAAAAGAGACGAAAACAAAACGAAGGAGCGGATGTTCCGGGCCAGGATTCCCGAAAACAGGCCCGAGCATTTCGGACACATTTTCCGGCATTTTCCCCTTTTCATTTTCCTTCCCCCAAAAAGGCCCTCCCCCATCCGCGGTATTCCGCCGGATGGAAGAGGCCAATTTTGCTTCCTTTACGATTATGTTACACACGCGCTTAATTTCTCATTAAGATAGGGTTAATTTTCAATGAATTTATATGTTATTTTGTATTGAGGATTCCTTAAAATTGTTGGCTATCAGTCATTTTAGACATTTCGTGTTTCTTAATCCTACAAAAAGCCTTGAATTCGTTCTTTTCAACACGGATTTTCCCGCTCCTTTTACCAAAAAATTTCCTGCGCGATTTTCACCTGCTTTTTGGTACAATCCGGCAGCTTTTCAAAAGTGAATTGGGAAATTTACCGTCGGACAAAAGAAAAAATGGATAAAAACCAAGAAAAACTCATTAAACCACTCACGTGGCTAACCTTTACCGGGTTCTGCCTGGTAAGCCTGTTTGCCGCCCCCGCCCTCCAGTCCAATTTTTGGCCGGGCCGGACAGGTCAATATTCCGTTAATACCGCCTCTGAACTAAAGAGACTTGAAATTTTAGATACCCTCTCCGAACACGACCTCACTGAGCTAGCCCATTACCAGGACACTTACCATGTTACCCTTCCCAATGTTTTCAAAGACCCCTATTGGGTAAACCGCTTGGGTCTCACTTCCCGGAAATTCAGGGCGACCTGGTATATTTCCAACCCTTACGATCTGCTTCCAAAAGGGCTCAAAACGGCCCTCCAGCATAAATCGAAACCTTTCCACAAACAAGCTCAAGTCTGGCAGTGGTGTAAGGAGCAAAAATTCCCCCCCTCTTGGCGAGAAGCTCTTAAAGCGGCCTTAATTGAAACCACCCCTGAAAATCTTTGGCGAGCCGCGCGGGGCCGGAAACCCTATGCCAAAAACGGCAAATATTTACAACCCATCGTCATAGAACACGAGCCGGGAATGCTGGAAGTCAAAGACGGTCATATCGCAACGGACCCCCGGGTAATTTCACTTAATTCAGAAGTGATTCTTTTGGTGAGGATCAATGGGGCTGATCAGATTTTAAGAGTGACCGCGGCGGATATTGGTGGCCGCGTGAAAGGATACCATGTGGACTTGCCGATAAAGATGCACCCGGGGGGGCGATCCATATCGAATGCAAAACTGCCTGCCGAAAAGATTAGAAACGCAAACGTCGAAATTTTAACAACAATCAAAAAGAGAACTAATCCAAATCGAAAGGCCTAAACGGGTTTTCTTTAACTCCTTCTTTCTTGGCCTTTTCCACCTGTTGCTCAAAGACGCTGCTTATCTTCTTTTTTTGAGCTTCTAATTCATCTTTCTTTCGTTCAAAAAGATCCACCCGCTTCCTCTTTTCATCCGTCAGTTTTTTGAGGGCCGAAGACATTTTGTCTCCCCCTTCCGGGAGCCTCTCTCCCGGACCCCATTTCTGGATGACTTCTCCGGTGTCGGCTCTCACTTCCATCATCCCCTGGCAAAAGGGGCAATTGACATATATTGTTTTTTCCATTGGCAGACCTCTTTAGTCCCTAGCGTTTTTTCGTTTTTGGATCGACAAAGCGGATTTCTCTTTCGCCGGGTTTCAAGTACCCGAGTTCTTGCCGGATGAGTCCCTCATATGCTTTTGGATTGCTTTTTAATTCTTTGATTTCAAAGCTCACTTTTTCGATTTCCATGGCCACGCCGGCCATTTCATTTTTAAGGGCTTTGATGTTTTTTCGCCGGGTAATGGTATTTCTAAATCCCGAACTGAAGAGAAAACTGGCCAAGACCAATATCCCCAGGCCGATGATTATCCAAACCCGAGGAGATAACCGCGCCATCAACAAACCCCTCGCCGACTATTTTTTCCCAAAATCAAAAACCTGATGGCCTAAGAAGTTGGCTCGGCGTCCGAGTTCTTCTTCAAGGCGAAGAAGCTGATTGTATTTGGCGATGCGATCGGACCGGGACGCAGACCCGGTTTTGATTTGACCGGATCCAGTGGCCACGGCCAAATCCGCGATGAAGCTATCTTCCGTTTCTCCCGACCGGTGGGAGATAATGGTGTGGTACCCCGCTTTCGTGGCCATCTGAACGGCGTTCACCGTCTCGGTTAAACTCCCAATCTGGTTCACTTTGATCAGGAAAGCGTTGGCGATGCCTTTATCGATCCCTTCTTTAAGACGAGTGGTATTGGTTACAAAAAGATCGTCTCCCACCAATTGAGTGCGCTGACCCATCCGGTTGGTTAATTCCTTCCAACCGTCCCAGTCATCTTCAGACAACCCGTCTTCAATGGACACAATGGGATAATCCTTTAAGAGTTTTTCATAGAAACTCACCATTTCAGATGAGGTGAAAGAGGGGCTTCCTTTTTCGCCTTCAAGCACATATTTACCGTTCTTATAAAATTCATTCGACGCCACGTCCAAGGCCAAAAGGACGTCTTTGCCCGGTTTATAACCCGCCGCTGAGATGGCCTCGCAAAGGAGTTGAAGGGCTTCTTCATTAGACCCCAGGTTGGGGGCAAATCCCCCCTCGTCTCCCACGCTGGTGGAATAATTTTTCGCTTTCAAGATTTTCTTGAGTGAATGAAAAGTTTCAACTCCGACTCGAAGAGCTTCCCGGAATGATTCTCCCTTAACGGGGACAATCATGAATTCCTGAAAATCAACATTGTTGTCCGCGTGGGCGCCGCCATTTAAGACATTCATGAGGGGCACCGGCATCACAAATGGCTTTTTGTCGTATCCGTAAGTCTGCCGGATGTGTTGGTAAAGAGACAATCCTTGGCAAGAAGCCGCCGCTCGGGCGCACGCCAATGACACGCCCAAAACGGCATTTGCGCCAAAATTGGCTTTGTTCGGGGTCCCATCCAAATCAATTAATAAATTATCGATGGCAATTTGATCCGTGGCGTCTTTTCCCTTAAGGGCGCCGGCAATCTTTATTTCGACATTGTGAACAACTTTTAAGGCTCCTTTGCCGTTGTATCGACGGCTGTCTCCATCACGGAGTTCCAACGCCTCATGGGCGCCCGTCGACGCTCCTGAAGGGACGGCGGCCCGCCCGATGCTTCCATCAGATAAAAGAACATCCACTTCGATGGTGGGGTTTCCCCGGGAGTCCAATATTTCCCGGGCTTTAAGCATGACAATGCGCCCATGCCGGTTCCTTTTTACTTTTGATGAACTTCGTGTCTTCGATTTCTTCGCCATAAATTCTCCTTTCGAATTTTTAAATTTTTTAAATTAATTCATTTCTAAAAAAACAATTTCCAAGATCTTTACCGCTTTATCCAATTCCTGCTTCGTGATAAAGTAAGGAGGCAGAAACCGCAGAATATTGTTCTGTGTGCAGTTGATCAAAAGCCCCTTTTCCCGCGCGAGATTGACGAACGGGGCCCCCTCGACACTCAGCTCCATGGCCAGCATGAAACCACGCCCGCGAATTTCCTTCACAAAAGGGAATTTTTTAAACCCAGACAGCTTCTTCAGGAGGTAATCGCCGGACACCTGAACGCTTTTCAATGCCTTCGGGGAAAGCAGTTTTAATACTTCAAGAGAAGCTGCGCAAGACACCGGATTTCCGCCAAAAGTGGACCCATGCATCCCCGGTTCCACGAATTTGGCGATATGTTCCTGGGCCAATGTGGCCCCCAAAGGAAGGCCCCCGGCCAGCCCTTTGGCCAAAGTAACGATATCGGGCTTAATCCCATACTGCTCAAACGCAAAAAATGAGCCGGTCCGCCCCATTCCGGACTGAACCTCATCAACAATGAGCAAAAGCTCTTTTTCGAGACAGAGGTTGGCCAAGCCATGGAAAAATTCTGATTTTGCGACTCGAATTCCAGCTTCGCCCTGAACTGGTTCGACCATAATGCCGATGGTGCCCGAGGTAATCGCGCTCTCAACGTCATCAAGGTTATTAAAGGGAACGGTTTTGAAACCCGCGGGAAGGGGACTGAACATTTCCTTGGACTTCCCCTTGCTTCCCGAAGCCGCCCCCGTGGCGAGTGTCCGCCCGTGAAAGGAATCTTCAAAAGTAATGATCTCACGGCCGAGGCGCTTATGCTGATGAGCCCATAAACGGGCGAGCTTGATGGCAAATTCGTTGGCTTCCGCCCCTGAGTTGGAAAAGAAAACACGGGAATTCGGCATTTTCTCCGTGAGCGCCTTGGCCAGGGCCATCTGGGGTTTTGTGTAGAAATAATTCGACACGTGAAGAAGACGGCCGGCTTGTTTTTTTATCGCTTGAACAATGTTGGGGTGGTTATGGCCCACGCCGCAAACGGCGATTCCGGAATAAAAATCCAAATATTTTTTTCCTTTTTCGTCCCAGACAAAACTTCCTTTGGCTTTCTCCAGCAAGAGAGGCTGCCGTTTAAACGTGTAAAAAAAGTGCCGCAATTCTTTTTCCAGATAAGGATTTGTGTTCATTGTCATCCTCGAATGATCCGTGTTCCGTTTGAAAATTTGATGCCCTTCCCGCCTTTGAGAATATCCACTTCGCCCACGCCTTCGCGGATGGCCTCGGCGGCCGATTGAACTTTTGGAACCATACCGCCATAAATAACATCGGAATTAATCAATTTTTGAATGTCGCTTGTTTTAAGAATGGGAATTCGTTTTTTGCGGCCGTCCCTCACGCCTTCAACATCAGTGAGAAAAACCAAGTGCTCGGCCTTTAAAGCCAACGCATCCCGCTCGCAAAATCGTCGGCATTGATGTTGACGGCGTTTCCGTTTTTATCGGATGCCACCGACGAAACAACCGGCATAAAACCACCTTTTAGCATGTGCCGAATCAGCGCGGGGTTCACCTTCGCCACTTGGCCGGCCCATCCCAGGCCCGGAATCAATTTTCCAACCACCAATCCCCCGTCCCGGCCGGAGATGCCCACCCCCCTCACCTTTTTTCCGACCAAGTCAGCGACGAGTCCTTTGTTCACTATACCGCTTAACACCTTTTCAACAACCCGCATGGTGTCCGAGGTCGTGACCCGGCGTCCGCCCACAAACCGGATGGGTATTTTTTCTTTTTTCAAACTTTCGGCGATTTGAGGCCCTCCTCCGTGGATCAAAACAACAGGTCTTGCCCGCGCGATACGGCATAAATCCTTGATCAGCCCTTTCCTATGAACGGGGTGATTTAACAATTCCCCTCCCACCTTGATGACCCATGGACGTTTCATAATTTCAAACCTTCACCTTTTTCCGCCGGGTTTATAATTCGCGCAACGACGGGCAAATTCACATCGTTCACAATAAGAATAATTCGGCTCAAAATGTTTCGAACGGATTTTTTCAGAAATTTCAAAAACCAGATCCATGGCGCCATTCTTTTGTTCTTCGGACCGGGTGGTGGCGCAGGATGTCCCATTAGACAGAAAAAAATACCTTAGGTGAACCGGCGTCAACGCCAATCCTTTTTCAGCCCCGATTTCATAGAGAGTGAGTTGCAGATCCGAACCCATCCGTTGAGGGGACCAATTATCGGCTTGGGTCTTATACTCGATAATTTCAAATGATCCATCGGGATTTTTATCAATCCGATCAATGGAGCCCATCAATTTAATCCCGTCCAAGGGAAGAAAAAAATTTTTCTCCGTGGCGATCACCGTGGATGTTTTCAAGCGGTCAATTTCAAAAAAGTTCTGTAACATCCGCCGGCCGGCGTCATATGAATCCAAGGTCTCTTGCGTGTTGGCAAAACCCTCATTAACCCACACCTCATCATAGATCTGAAATAGGCGATCTAAACTTCTTTCTTGATGGTCCCCCCCCAGGTAATTCGCCAGAGCCCGGTGAAGAGACATCCCCAAAGACATCGAACCGTTGGGACTGGATCGCATACCGTCCATATAGACGAGCTTAAATAACCATGGACATTTCTTATAGGATTGAATGCGGGAATAAGAAAGCTCGACGGGCTCTTTTTTCCCCATCAACTTTCGAAAAAATTCTTTAATCATTTTGTTTTTTTTTAATAAAGCTGACCAATGTGTCGCCGTATTTTTCTTCTCGCGCCAACACCCATTCGTCGCCCGGCAACTTAAAAGTTTCCTTTTTGTGATGTTGGGCCACCACGATGCCCCCGTTGGCCAGCAAACCATGTCTCTCCAAATTGGCCAAAGTGGGTTCCACCATTCGCAGGGGTGTTTTTTCGGGGTCCTTGTACGGCGGGCCCATGAAAATTATCGAAAAAGGACCCGGAATCATGGATAAATCCCCCAACGCATCCAATCGGAAAACAGCGGCTTTATTTTGAATGTTAAAATCCGCCAAATTTTGACGGATGAGGGCGGCGCTCCGAGTGTCTTTTTCAATAAAGACCACAAAATCAGCCCCCCGAGACAAAGCCTCAATCCCCACTGATCCCGCCCCTGCGTAGATATCCAAAAATCGGGCGTTTTGCATTCGCGGACGGAGAATATCAAACAAGGATTTTTTAATTCGGGCTAGAATGGGTCGGACACCAAAAGATTGGGGGATGGCGCGGAGCCGCCTTCCTTTCACTGAACCGCCAATGATCCTGATCACCGAAGGGCTCCTTTACCGATGTTTAGGTGGGAAATTTTTGTGGAGCTGATCGGGGTCGAACCGACGACCTCCTGCATGCCATGCAGGCGCTCTCCCAGCTGAGCTACAGCCCCATAAAAACGTCGTTCCCGCAGGCCATGCGAGCAGGCGGGCGGGAATCTATCCATAAAACTCTATTTCGAAATTAACGAATCCCGCACTGATTTCTTGACGCCCACAATCAGATCCATTCCATGGGAACGACACAGACTTTCGGGATTGACGGCCGATTTGAAACCGGATTATTCCTACCGTCGAGATTGACAATTCGAAATTTCCGTCCAAAGATTTATCACTTCACAAACAATTTCTGGACCCGATTGTACATGTATTGGTCCATGTTCTCAAGGCCTAGTCTAATACAAGATGAGCCCCAAATAAGGGGGCCATAGCTACTAATCATGCCAAGCGTCATAATGGGAGGCTATGTTATTCGACATGGACGACTCCAAAATAACGGCTCTTGCTGGGATACGAAATTTTCTCAAGGGAACCACCGGTTTAAAAATCAAAGGACCGTCACGTGATGAAAAATACAGCTCATTGACCGCAAGGGGCGGGACGGACGCATCGCTGCGGGACACCGCGATCGCCCAAGTTCACCCGGCGCTACACGCCAGAGGACACCATTGGTTTGAGTGAGATCGACAATCTGCACTATCACCTCTTTGTCCCGGCCACCAAGGCGACCGGGGCAAAGCCACAGGCGTCTGCAATGTCAAACATGAGAACTCCGCCCCCAAACATTATGAATGCTTCCGCCGCGCGACTTAGGAAAATAAAAGGCATATCATTAATAATCCAGGCAACGGCACTCGCAACGACAAAGCCAACAATTAGTACCCTTTTCAATTTCTTACCGTATATCCACAGGGTTTCATTCTTATATGTCCTGACAGACATTCTCAAGGCCATCGGGGCCCGTGCTAAACGCATCCAATTCGGGGGCAAGAAGCGGTGGAATATATATTCGCTAAGAACGAAAAAATAAGGATTAAATCCGGTAATTATTTTTCCCTAAGCAGGTGACCCCATTGTTTAAGGGCCTCTCGGGCAAGCTGGTGGGTGGGCGTGATGCTCAAAACCCTCTCCCAATTTTCCCGGGCCCGCTTATAATCTCCACGGCGGAAATAAATGGCACCCAGGTGATACAAGGCTCCCGTGTGTTGAGGGTTGAGGCGGATGGCTATCTGATATCTTTCGATGGCCAAATCTAGGGCGTTCAACCCATGAAGGGCGTTGCCCACGATATTTTGAACCTCGGCGCTATTGGGGGAAAACTTAAGGGCTTCTTCCAAAAGCTCAAGCGCCTTTTTATTTTGCTTATTTTCCAGGTAATGAATGCCCAGGTTGGTAAGCGACGTGGATGATAATTGATTCATATCCTTTTGCCAGCGATACCCGTTTGCCACCAAAAGCCCCACGGCCGCCGCGGCCGGAACCCATCGCCGGTAGTCCCGCCGCCGCACCCATTCAGACAGGGCCCAGGCTGAAAACCCGGCCATGATAATCAAAGGCGGAACGGTTGGAAGCCTGTATCGAGCCATCAAATAAAACAAAATCACGGAAAAGGCATTGATTAAAATAAATATGTGAACCGCCAGCAGACGTTTCCAATGCCGAAAGGAAAGAAACACCCCCATAACAGCCAACGGAAACACAAGACCGAACCCAAATAGAGGCAGCCTTAACACCCAGGAATAACGCCTGGCGACGTAAATATCCTCGTAATCCGGGACTTCATAAGCCTGCATGTAAAAGTCTGCCTTGCTGGCCAATAAAAACAGCCATGCCCCCACGTCCATTTGAATATCAGCCCAGGTTCTCCGAAACCAATAACGAGATATTTCAGAGGGTTTTAACTTCCGACCACTCTTCAACTCTGCAATTAATCGGGCATCCTGCCCCTCAAATTCCGGGGTTTGCTGCGCCGGAACCAACGGAATATAAAAACCGGTAGCCCCCTTGTGGTTTCCAATGTAAAAATTACTTCCGGCCTGGCTTGTGGTCAGCACAAAATCTTTCCCAACATAAAAATTGTGCAATGCCGATGGGGACATCACCAGAATTGTCCCTAAAATAAACGCCGCGGAGCCAAAGAAAATAAATTTCCAACTCGTTCGCCCCTTTAAAAAAAGGAAGAGCCAGAACAAAATTCCAGGAACCAGCAGAAGCGCATTGCCCCGCGTTAAAACCAAAAGGCCAAGCCAAACCCCCGTGAAGAACAAAAGGGGCGTGAATTTATACGGTGGGGTCTCCCCCGTTCCCCCAAATTGTTCAATGCCTCCTGCCGGGGAAAGATTTGATATTTTTTGTTGGGTTAAGATAAGGAACCAAAGAAGCGACGAGCTAAAGAAGACGCTAAACGCCTCCTTGAGCAACATCCCCTCGTGGAAAATGAAGGAACCATAACCCGCGGCAATTAATCCCGCGCATAAACCAATTCGCCGGTTAAAAAGGCGGCGGGCGGTATCATAAATCAACAAACACGTCAGAGAACCCACCACAATTTGAATCCAGCGGACGGATTCCGGAGAATACCCGAAGATTTTGTAAAACACGCCCAAAAAGTATGGATAAAGCGGGTCCTGGTAGAAAACGGAGGGACCCAGCCAATTCCCTTCCGCAATGCGGCGGCCCCAATCATTGTAGCTGGCCGCATCTCCAGCCAAATGGCTAAAAAAAGGATAATCCGAGCGGATATCCAAAATATGAAAAACTCGCAGGAGAAACGCGGAGAGGAAAACTCCCCCATAATCAGCCCAAGGTCCCCATCCCCCCTCGCCCTCAAATGAGAGGACGGCGGGGTCATTCGCATTTGCCGGAGACCGGGCCATAGCCTGTTTGGAGTTTTTCATGAAGTCATTTG
>JAKLIS010000230.1 GCA_022709485.1 Elusimicrobiota bacterium
AAGCGGGAGAGGGAGAACCTAAGAAATGCGTCCCCCTCTCCCTTTGGGGGAGGGCCTGCCCGCCGGTGCCCAAAGGGCGAAGGCGGGGTGATGGCCCCGAATTCTTTCCTTGATTTCGACGAAAATTCCAACCATCCTTCCTATGTGATAGGAATGCTTTCCAATATCCGGCGGCATTTAAAATTTAGATTGGGAGTGGGAATGCTCATCATTTTCACTCTTCTGGTTATGGCTTATATCTCCCCTTTGAAGGACCTCCTCACTTTTGATTCCCTTATTTATTGGGGGGAAAAGCTCCGGGCCAGCCAGTGGATTCGGTGGGGGTACTTCTTGGTTTTTATGGGAGCGGTATTGGTTTTCCCCATTACGCTTTTTGCCGTCTTGGGGGGCATTATGTTTCCTTTTGGAATCGCGCTTCCTTTTAACTTGATCGCTTCCTGTGTGGGTTCTCTTTTTCCTTTTCTTATCGCGCGGTTTTTTGGAAGAAAAGTGATTCATCATCTGTGCAAAGGCCGATCAAGCTCTTTGCGGGGATTGGCCAGCGCGTGCGGGATTAAAAGCGTCCTTTTGATACGCTGGATGGGGGTTCCTCCGTTTATCATGGCCAATTACGCCCTTGGCTTATCCTCCGTGCGTCTCAGGGATTATTTCTGGGGCACTTTTCTCGGGATATTGCCTTGGATGGCTCTTTTGACCTATGCGTCCAACTCTTTATGGCATGCGGCTTTGGTGGGGGGGCAAAAAGGATTTATCGCTGCATTGGGAACAACGATGTGGCCTTTTATGGGATTGTCGGCGTCAATTGGACTAATAACGATCATTACTTTCGTTGTACGGCGGCGGAAAAATCTTGCAATTGAGGCGAGACTCCTTCAACAATAGACCTTTTTACGGGCGATTTGTTTACTCGAACTTATATCCAAACCCTTCGACTGTGATGACGTGAACCGCTCCATCTCCCCCCAACTTTTGACGGAGACGTTTTATGGTGGCGTCCACAGTGCGGTCTGTAACAGGGTAATCGGTTCCCCAAACGGTTTCAACCAAGTAGCTTCGGCTGAGCACTTGAGGGCTTTTCTTCATGAGGACGTAAAGAAGATCAAATTCTTTGCGGGTCAGCCGGCCTTTTTGAATGCCGTTCACTTCCACGACTATTTGGTCGACCAAAATTTTGACATTGGCCCGCTCCAGAACTTTTTCCGAGGGATGCTCATTGGTCGAGCGTCTCAAGATAGCCCGAATTCGGGCCACCAGCTCTTTGGGCTCGAACGGTTTCGGCAAATAATCGTCGGCTCCTAATTCCAGGCCTTTGACTTTGTCTTGGACGTTATTTTGAGCGGTCAGCATTAAAATTGGGATGTGACGGATGGCGGGGTCTTGCCGGATAACTCGGCAGACTTCCATACCCGGAATATCCGGAAGTCCCAGGTCGAGAATAATTAAATCGGGCTTTTCGTCATGGGCCATCGTGATTCCTGTGCCTCCCCGGGGAGTTGAAACAACGGAAAAACCCTCTTTTGGAAGAATGGTATCGAATAGCATAAGAATGGCTTCGTCGTCATCGATGGCCAAAACCTTTGATTTTAATGCGTCCATAAAATTGTCCTCCCCGAGCGATCGTTCATAAATTCAATTGATACTTATTAAATATGGCCCCAACAACACGTTTTATCAATATGAAAAAAATGTCATCAATTTGCCTCTTATTTGCCACTAGTTTGTCATGACCCCATTTTTTGGCGGGAATTTTAAATTACCGAAATTTCGCCTTGAATTAATAAAATAAACCTCATCATTAAGTGCTGTTTAAGCCTGCTTTTTAGAGGCGAATTCAACCAGTAAGTGCAACACCTAGAGAATTGTAAACTTCTGCCGGTGTTTGGAATTTCAAGCATTTCATTGGGCGATCGTTGATCCAATTTTCGATGGCCTGAATTTTTTGAGTGGACATTGTAGACAAATCTGTTCCCTTTGGGATAAAGCGTCTAATAATGCCATTCCTGTTTTCGACTGAGCCCTTTTCCCAACTGTGGAACGGTTCGCAGAAGAACGAACGCATGCCGAGGGCGATGTTAATTTCTTGATGTTTGACATTTTCAGATCCATTGTCGTAGGTAATGCTTTTTCTCAAATGTTCTGGGACATATTGGAACATGGCGGACAGCGCCGCAGAAGACGAGTCTGCTGTTTTATCTTTGATTTTCATCAAGCGAGTGAACCGAGATGTTCGCTCAACGGCAACGTCCAGGGCCTCGGAGCCTTTGCCCACAAGTAGATCGGCTTCCCAGTGGCCCGGTTGTTTTCTGGATTGAACGAGTGCGGGCCGTTCCTGAATTGAAACTCTCTCGGGGATATGGATTTTCTTGTGTTTACGCGAGTGATGTTTGAAGAAGCGCCATTTGTGTTGGCGAACCAGATACGGGATAAGATGAGGGGCTTCAGCATAGATCCATTGGTAAATGGCTTCATGGCTGATGGGAGGATGTTTTGCTTCTTTGTTGAGGCGACCGCTGATAATTTCAGGGGACCATTTTTTGGTCATGATCAGAGTTTCAACATCGTGACGCAAAGCATGTGACTTAAGGCGGCACCGTTTGTGGGCTAGGTGGTGGCGTTTCATCGCCCGTTCTTGAGCTTGATTTGGGGTGTATATCTTGGGGCCATGATTCCGCTCCAATTCGCGTTTAAGGGTGCTGGGATGACGCCCCAATTGCCTTGCAATCGATCGAAGAGATCGACCTTGGTTGATTCCGATAGCCAGTTTGTCTCTTTCATCGTGACTTAAGTGATTGTAGTTTTTCATATCTGCCTTATTTTAAGGCAGAAACTTTAAAATCCTAGGGGTGTTGCACTAACACATTGAACTCGTGAGCTCGGTGAAGCCAAGGCCGGCCTTGGCATAGTTTGATAACATTCTTTTTGATTGTGCCCGTAGCTCAGTTGGAAGAGCAACAGCCTTCTAAGCTGTGGGTCGGGGGTTCGAATCCCTCCGGGCACGCAAAAATTTTTTTTATCCAACTACCCCTAATAGCGTGAGCGTTAAGGGTTCGTACCGCTCCAATAATAACCATGATAGGAGCGGTACTGTCCAGCATCAATAATTTTAATCATATGGAGCTGGACGAATCCCTCCGGGCACGCGAAAATTTTTTGGGTACCGGAGACATGGGTAACATTTCATACCGGAGACATGGGTCACGATTAATCCCCGAGGCCAACCGCAAGACGTGAACCTTCATCGAGCAATCGGTTAAACTTCCTCGCGCTTCATTCAATCCTCTCAAATTAATTAATAGAAAATAATTTTCAGAATTCCCTTGAAAGGAAGCATTGTTGCCAGCAATCTTATTGTATCCGCCTCGGATGCTTTTGCGGACCAATTTGGTTTCATTTGGAGAAATATAAATGGCTGACTTCAATGTAAACTTGCAACCCACTGTTAGTCCAAAAATGGTTCAAAGGACGCTTCTTTTGGGGCGGGTCAAAATGGCCCAA
>JAKLIS010000231.1 GCA_022709485.1 Elusimicrobiota bacterium
TCCCGGGAACGGCGGGAACCCCCCTCATGGGAAATTATTTGACCTCCATGGCGGGGCCTTCCATGTGGGGAGCGAGGTTTCTGGTCCCCGATGGTCAGACCTATTATTGGCGGGTTAGAGCTATCGACACCTCCTTAAGCAAAGGTCCCTGGGCGCTTGGTGGGGCTGTTCAGATCGGTCCCGTTCCCCCGCCTCCCATCAACGATTTGGCAGGGTCTCCGGGGGCCCAAGTAAATTTAAGTTGGACGGTTCCGAGCGGCGATCCGTATGAATTGGAAGACATTAAAAATTACCGGCTGTTTTATCATCAAGGGGAAACAAAACCCGCATCCGACCCGCCAGGTGTGGAGTGGACGGAATATCAGGTCGTCATCGCCACTCAAGCCCCCGGGACGCGTCAGTCAATAACGGTTTCTGGTTTGGTTCCCGCCCAACCGCATTGGTTCGCCCTTGTTCATTATAATTCGGACAACCTTCCGCCCGATTCTATTGCGGCCGTTCAATTGCTTACCGGTCATTTCCAGCCCCGTTTTTTTCCCCAAGGCCCCGATGGCGGATTTTCAGATAGTTCCGTTCTTTGGGGAGATTTCAACAACGATTCAAAATTAGATTTTGTGGTGAGCGGGAGCTCCGGCCAGATATACACCACCCTCATATTTCGTTATCAGTCCAATCAATTTGAATTGACCCAAGATTTAAAACTCCAAGCTAAATCAATGGCGTTGACGGACTACAATATGGACGGCACATTGGATTTGGCTGTTTTAAGCACCGGCACAACAACCCCGATCATCCGCCTTTTTAAAAATATCGGCGGCGCTTTTTCGGAGGATAAAACCATATCTCTTGATCCCGCGGCCAACCCCTTGGGAACGATTGAATGGACGGACGTCAATATGGACGGACGGCCGGATCTTATTTTTACCGGGCATCCCGTTGGATTACAAGTTCATTTGAATGGAGAAACGAGTTTCAATTCCTGGATTCTTTCCCAGGGAGACGGAAACGGCAGTGGACCATGGACTTCGGCCGATGTGGACAACGACGGAGACAACGACTTTGCCTTGGCCACCTCGACCTCGATTGTTCTATTTGAGAATTTTGACGGAGATCGCGTCGTCAAACATTCCGTGTTCCCTTATGTGAAAGAAGTGAGTATGGCGTGGGGCGATTTTAATGTCGATGGAAAATGGGATTTGGCGGTGGGAGGGAAGTGGGGCGAATCCCAAGCCCAGGTCAAAATAAAAATATATCCGGGAAATGGAAATTTCACCTTCGGAACCGCCATTGACCTTTCAACCGGAGTTTACGGAAAGGGGCTTTTAGCCTGGGGAGATATCAACTTAGATGGTCTCCCGGATTTAGCCGCCTCGGGGCAAACGGGAGATTACCTCAACTTAAAGCGGACTTTGATCTTTTTCAATAAAGACGGCCAAGGAAATTTTGACCTGGAAGATCCCGTGGGAATGGAAAACGGTTTATTCCGGGGGGCCTTGGTTCTGGGAAATTTTGAGGGTCCCGGTGATGGGACAAAAGATCCCCAATATGCCGGCGACGTGGACCTTCTCATTTCCGGGGAAACAAAGAGCGGCGCCAAGAAATTAATTGTGTTTGAAAATATGTCTTTGGCCAATGTGATTCGGCCGCCCGCCCCCACCAATCCCACCGCCGTTTTTGATTCTGCCACCGGAATTGTCACGTTAAGCTGGACGTCTCCCAGCGCGGTCAATTCATTTAATTTGGATGTCACAGATAGAAATAACCCGCTCAAAAAATTCACTTCTCCTGTCTTATCTTCACCTTTATTGGGGAACAGCTTAACCCGTTCGGCCGGAACCGTCTCCACCAAAATTCGGCTTCCTGGAAATGGATCATACAGGTACAAAGTCCAAGCGGTGAGCCCCTCGCTGAGTGCCGGGAATTTTTCGTCTGAGTGCCTTTTTACCACAGAGGGCGTGGGACCTTCTCAAGTGAAAGATTTAACCGCTCATCAGGGCGCTCAAGCTAAATTGACATGGACGTCCCCCGGAGGCGGAAACGACGATTATCCCACCGGTTACACCATTTTTTATTCCAAACGCTATTTTGAACCGAACGAGGTGGCGGGGGATATTTTCACCAGAACCATTTCGAACGCCTTAAAACCCAAAGGTCAAACGGAAACACGTGAATTTGAAGGTTTGGATCCTCATGCGGATTATTACTTCCGAATTAAGGCTTGGGAAGGATCAGCCGGCTCAATTCCAAGCGACATTTCAAGCGCCACTGTTTCCTATTTCGGGAAAGGAATATTTACAACTCCGGATCCCACCGCTGTTTCAGAAGGGAGTCTTCTCATCTCCAAAGGGTATCTATACAACACGGGATCCAACCGAACGGAAGCGGTCTATGTCGGGACCTCCAGCGCGGGCCTGGCGCTTAAATTACGGAGCAATGGTTTTGAGTCGGGGCTTGAAGTTGCCGGCGTGAGCCAAACCGGGTTTCGAAATTCAGCGGTCGCTTTGGGCAACTTTGATCAAGACGCCAATGGTCGCTTGGATATTTTAATTTCCGGTAAAAATTCCAGCGGAGTGACGTCGACTCAACTTTGGATTAACACCCTCCCAGGCCAATTCATAAATTCGGGTCTGACATTGCCTCCCATCGACAGGGGATCTTTTGCCGTGGGAGATATCGACAACGACGCGGACTTGGATGTAGTGGCCATGGGCGGCGGGTTAGACGGGATCCGGCAATTTTCGTTTGATTCCGGCCCATCCGGACTCGTTTTGACCGACGAGAAGCTTTTCAACGTGTCCCTTACGAGCGGGGCGGTGGCATTGGCCGATTACGACAATGATGGAGATTTGGACTTGGCCGCCTCGGGTTGGGACGGGACTCACCGACGGTTTATCATTTTCAAACAGACCGATGGGATATTCTCAATTGCGCAGCAACCCTTGGGCGCCAATGATGGTTTTTTCGATTCGTCTCTGGCTTGGGGAGATTTCAATTTAGACGGCTTATGGGACTTGGTGCTCATGGGGTCCAAATCAAGCCAGGGATATGCCAATAATATGGTTCTCTTGGAAGGGACTTCAAATCCAGACGCCCCTTTTATGGCGCACGAAATGAAGCCGATAATGACAGTGGGCGGGGGGGGAACCGGTTCGCTCGCGGTGGCCGACATCAATAATGATGGCTTTCCGGATATCGTCGCCACCGGTGAGGACATGGAAAAATCCAGATTTTTGGTTTTGATAAATCCCGCGCGAAATGATTTCCAAGAAACCGACGACTTCTTAATCTGGACAACCGAGGAACCGTTGGGGGAAGGTCAAGGATTGACCAAGGGGTCGGTGGCGTTGGCCGCGCGCACAAAATAGCTGGCGGGTGTCGCCACGGGGCCGGCCTGGATGAGCGGCACCTTGATCGCTTCGAGCCGGAGCGGCGTGTTGTTTCCGATGATCGAGGGGCCGATGTAGATCGCCGCTCCGGGC
>JAKLIS010000232.1 GCA_022709485.1 Elusimicrobiota bacterium
GATGCCACCACTTTTGGAACGGGGCAATTGATAAAAGCCGCTCTTCAAGCAAGGTGCCGAACCGTTTTGATTGGGGTGGGAGGGACAGCAACAGGAGAAGGGGGGGCGGGGGCCCTAGAAGCTTTGGGCCTCAAGTATCTTGATAAATATGGGAATGGAATATCCCCGCGCCCCAAAGACCTTATTCGTCTTCATCATGTGGACTGGACAAGCCTCGATAAGCGACTTTCACAAACCAAAATCTATGTTATATGTGATGTCACCAATCCCCTTCTGGGGCCGCGGGGTTCGGCTCGAACGTTTGGGCCTCAAAAGGGAGCGCGCCCCCACGAGGTTCAATTTTTAGAGAATGTTTTGAGAAAGTGGTCCCACTTCGCTCGGGTTCAAACCAAAGACCAGCCCGGTGCCGGGGCGGCGGGGGCCCTGGCTTTTGGGCTTTCATCATTTATCGGGGCGCGGCTTGTGCGGGGAACGCCTTTCATTATGAAGCTTTTAAATTGGGAGAGGATCGCCCGGAAGGCTTCCATTATTTTGACGGGCGAAGGCCGCTTGGATAAAACCAGTTTTTCGGGAAAAGTGATTGGAGAAATTATTCGCCGAAAGGGGCGGGCGCGTGTGTATGTCGTCTGCGGTAGAACTTCTTTTACATCCCCATTGGCTCGGAAAAAAGGGATTCAAAAATGTGTGGAAATGGGACCGAATGGCTTTAAAAATCCCGCCATCCAACTGGCCATTGCCACCCGAAAATTGGGTATTGAATTAAGGAATTCCCCCTCTTTGTAGTTGGAACTTTCTATGGTATATTCCCCCCTGTTCGCCCTGCCTGGGTGAGCCAGCTCGCCGTTTTTCCTAAAAATTTGCGCCGGCTTAGAACTAAATTAATTTCAAAGGACTTTTATGGACAACACATTTGTTAAACCGTCACCCACTTTAGATCTCACTCGCGTCATGTCGCCCAAATCGGTGGCCGTTGTGGGAGCGTCTCGCCGAATGGATTCGGTGGGTGGCGCTCTTTTCAAAAATATTCTCTATTCAGACTTTCAGGGAATTTTATATTTGGTCAATCCCAAGGCGGATTTTATTAGTGGCGTTAAATGTTATCCGACCATCGCCGCCATCCCCGATCCGGTGGATTTGGCTATTCATGTCATACCCAGTTCTGCTGTTCCCGACGCATTGAGAGAATGCGCCGCCGCGCATATCCCGGGGGTTGTTGTCATCAGTGCCGGGTTTAAAGAAGTGGGAGGCGCCGGAATCGAACTCGAAAATGAAATTAAACGAATCGCCGAAGAAAATGGAATTGTTCTCATTGGCCCGAACTGTCTTGGATTTATCAATACAGACTCCGCCGTCAAACTTAACGCTTCTTTTGCTCAGACAATGCCCAAGCAAGGAAACATTGCTTTCATCTCTCAAAGCGGCGCCCTCTGCACGGCGGTTCTCGATTACGCCAAAGGCGAAAACATCGGGTTCTCCAAATTTATCAGCATGGGAAACAAAGCGTCCATCAATGAAATTGATTTCCTTAAAGCGTTGAGAGACGATCCTTTGACCGATGTTATTTTGATGTATATCGAGGACATTTCAGACGGTCGCGAATTTATCGAGATCGCCCGCCAAATTACCGGAGAAATTCCGAAGCCCAAGCCTATTATCGCTATAAAATCGGGAAGGACTTCGGAAGGGGCCAAAGCGGCCTCCTCTCATACCGGGTCCTTGGCTGGAGCCGACAACGTGTACGACGCTATTTTTATGCAGTCGGGCGCCTTGCGGGTGGAGACGGTCGATGAACTTTTTAATTATGCCGTCGCCTTTGCTCGTCAGCCACTTCCGAAAGGAAATCGAGTGGCCATTGTCACAAACGCGGGGGGGCCCGGAATTATGGCCACCGACGCCGCCATTCGTCACGGCCTCTCCCTTTCGAAACTCCTTCCTGAAACCGAAGAAAAACTCAAAAAAGTCCTTCCCGCCACCGCCAATATTCACAACCCCGTCGATGTTATCGGGGACGCCCGCCATGATCGATATGAAGCCGCGATCAAGATTGTCCTTGAAGACCCCAATGTGGACGGCGTGGTGGTGATTTTGACGCCTCAAGCGATGACCGATATCAAAGAAATCGGAGAGGTGGTAGCCAATGTCGCTCAAGGAATGAAAACAGCGCCCTGGTCCGCTAAACCCATTCTGGCCAGTTTCATGGGCATTGTGGACGTTTCTCCGGGCGTAAGAATTTTGGAAAACGCCGGGGTTCCTCATTACAAATTCCCGGAAGCCGCGGTAAGGTCGCTGGCTCAAATGCATGGGTACCAAGCCAATTGGCTCTCCCGGCCCCGAACCGAATATAAATCATATCCGGTTCAGAAAGATTTGGCCGCGAAAGTATTCGACCAAGTTAAAAGTGAAAAGCGGACCTATCTCCCCGAAGTGGATACTTTAAAAGTTCTGAGCGCTTATGGGTTTCCCGTCCTTGAACACCGCTTCGCGAAAACGGAGGAAGAAGCCATCAAGGCGGCGCAAGACATTAAATTTCCCATTGTCCTTAAGATTGTTTCTCCCGCCATTGTCCATAAATTGGACGCGGGGGGCGTGGTCATCAACCTTCAAGATGAAACGGAGTTGTCCAAAGCGTATCGAAAAATGATTGCCACGGCCAACGCCCTTGTGGGCGCGGATAAAGTGTGGGGCGTGGAAATTCAGCAAATGGCCGACAAGGGAATTGAGGTTTTTCTTGGCGCCAAACGCGATCCCAAATTCGGACCGGTCATTGTGTTCGGATTGGGGGGAACGTTCGTTGAAGTCATTAAAGACGTTTCTTTCCGATTGGCTCCCTTAAGAGAGCTTTCCGTCAAAGACATGGTGAAAGAGAGCAAAGCCTTCAAAATTCTTTCCGGTTACCGCGGCAAACCCGCTGACATAGATAGAGTGGAGGAATGTTTGACTCGGCTCTCGCAGCTTGTGACGGATTTTCCGGAAATCCAAGAAATCGACATCAATCCGTTGATTGTTTATTCCAGAGGAAACGGGGCGCGGGTCGCCGACGGCAGAATTGTCATCGCCTACTGAGTTCCCAGTTCCCAGTTCCCGGTTAAGAACCTCCCGAAAAATTTAATTCTTCATCTCCATTGACGTGCTTGTTCATTGGCCTAAGAAAAAGTAATCGCCTCCTGGCCCTCCTCATTGATACGGCATGGGGAGAAAATTTCGCTTATTATCTTCCGAAGGCCCTGAATGAGGGAAACAACACCATATTCCCTCCTTGTCCCTGCAATGGAGGAGGGTAGCAATTTCCAGGTGGGATTTTACTGGGAACAGGGAACAGAGAACTAGTAACGTCTCTTCTTACGCGGCGAGCATTCCCCAGGTGTGCAGCAAATCGCCGTCCTTACTCCAGCGATTGCCGATATCGGTTCGATAAAACATATTCGGAAGAATAATGTTTTTGAGGCGGTTGTAAGTTTCCTTTTGGGCGTC
>JAKLIS010000233.1 GCA_022709485.1 Elusimicrobiota bacterium
CGTCAACTCGTCGCCGGCCACGCCTTCAGATAAAAGAAGGACAGGGGTTTTTCCTAAAAACAGAAAGCGGATAAGAGGGGCCGGTTCGCCCGCGTGGGCGGGGGAGCGGAGAGCCGGTATGCCCAGCTCTGTCAATTTTTGCCGTTGGGCCTTTGTCAACGAAATGGGATCCCCCAGCCCGGCTTCTCCTTCCGAATAAGGACTTTTTAAAGGCAAGGGGTGTCCTATTATTTTGCCGATCGACTCAATGAGAGCCAGCGTTGGAATGATGGAATCTTCTAACAAGGGCGAGGAGGGTCGCGGTTCCTTTTTCCGCCCTCTCTCCCACACCATCATAAACCCAATCATTCCGAGGGCAAGGAGCCAGGACGCTCCCCAAAGCCAACTCATATTGATCTCCGTGGTCACTTGAAAACCAAGATTTCCTATATTGGCGCCGCCCATTAAGGCGGCAAGTATGATGAGCGTTGCGGGATTGAAATAGGCTGGTGATCCTTTGGTTGGATGGCCGATCGGCTTGCTAAAAATTGGCGTCGAAGGAAGGTCGGAGCTCTCCCAATTTAAAAGAAAAAAGAAATTTCCTTCTTTTAATTGGTGTGCTTCAAATTTTTGCCCTTTCAGAAAATTTTTGGCCATGAGAATTTGTTTTTCCGTTTTCCTGTAGGCGGGATCTTTCAACATCCACTTGTTGAGGGCTTCAACGTCTGAATCTGTAACGGAGGCCAACTCGCATTGTAACGATGGCCAAACTCGAATGAGGGCCTTTGTTCCCGATTGAGAGAGTCTATGTTTCAATTGCTCCAAATACCTCATAAATTCCTCCACCCAAATAAAATTGGAGGAGAAAGCGAAAGGAGTGACACCTTTTGAAAGGGCGGGCTGCTCATTCCGGTGATGAATGGAAGGAGTGTTAAAGAAAAACCGAGTGGCGGCGGGGGAAATACCATCGAAATCGCGTCCCAATGAAATTTGAACCGTTCCCTCTTTAACGGGAGAAATTTGCCCCGTGTCTTGGGCAAATTGGAGATTCCATTTGGCAAATAAGATGTGGACAGGGGAGAGGTCATTGGCGCTCACTTCTTTGGCGTGAAATTTTAAGGCGAGTAAAATGTCGATTCCAGACCCGACTCCCGTTATCGCGACCGCTTGATTATGAAAAAGTCCCCGATTTGAGATTAGAAGCCCTTGGTAATCTTGACTATAGGGGTCGTCGGGGGAGAAAAATCCCAACCATTTTTTTTCAGTCTTTCCGCCCGGCCTATATTTTTTTTCAACAGGAACCAACATTTCAAACCGTCCATCGAAATCAAACTCATCCCGTATCTCAGCCAGTTCTTGTCGTGAAATGTCTCTTTTGCTTTCGACTCGTTCGATCACAATATGGCGGGGAGATCTATCGGCGGAGTGATGGGGAAATAAAACTTTCATCATGTGCGAGGCGTAGATGAGCCCTGGAAAGTTTTTTATTCCCACAATCTCAGATAAATCAACATAAATCATTTCCTGGTTTATTCCGTCTCTCATCAAAAAACCAAGGGGAAATCCCTTTATGCCTTTGATGTGGGTAAGCGCGTGGGAGGCGTCGCTTTCATAGGTCAGGAGAAACATGTTGTTTTCGAGATCGTCCAATCCCAAAAGCTCCTCAAAAAATCGCGCCCCGTCTTTGTTAAGGGAAAAGGGAATAAAACCCGCTGGGCCGTTTTCACCCGGCCAAACCTTCCCCGATTTTTCAAGTTGCGCGGGGGTTAAATGCCGAATGAAAGCCCCCGATCCAAGAGATCCAAGAGAGCTAAAAATGGTTTGGAGCGTGGGCCAAGCGTAAAAGTCTTTCATTAACTCGTCCAAAGTTTCCTTTTTGGAGGGCTTTTCATCCGTTTTCATAATATTCAACGTCATGCCAAGGCCAATCCACGCAAAAAGTCCCAGCCAGGAAAGAACAAGCGGCCAAATCATTGGCGCCAAAGTTTGACTTGAGGAGGGACTGAAAGCCCCTCCTCCCATAGTTGTGGCAAGGAGGAAAAAAATGGCGGGGTTTAGATATGTCCGGGGAATGAAATTTGATTTCCTCAATGGCCCACTTATCAATGCCGGCTGGGATGAATCCATCAGATTTTTTCGATGTTCGGCAATTAATCCCTTAAACCGAATGAGGGCTCGGCGCCTTATTTTGTCACACCATTTTTGGTTTCTGCCGAAAGATTCGGCAATTTTTTGGATTGTTTCACGGTCTACACCATAATGCCGGCGAAGGATCTCTGCCTCAGGATCTTTGAGATTTTCCAACAAGGTCGGATACTCTGAAACCAGCTTGTATGGATCCTCGGAACCAGGAACAATTACCTCTTGAAGGTTATTAATTGCGGTTTCAATCCTGTATGAAATTCCACTGGGAAGAAAATGAAGTATTTCTCCAATTTGCTTGGCGGTTTTGTTTTCAAGAAATTTCAATCGCAGAATGGCTGCCTGTTGGGGTTTAAGAAGATCTAATGACGATTCATTGTCTCTCACAAATTCTTTAAAAGTTCTCGGGGTGGGGGTTTCGGCTTTTGAACCTGGCCGTTTTGAATTTTGTGAAAAGAACTTAATGATATTTTCCGCATCGGGGTACCGGCCTCGACGCGATTCCAGATAGCTTTTAATTCTCAGAAGTCTTTTGGCTAGTTGGAAATTTGATGGAGTGAGAGCCTTTCCAAGAAATGTGGGGCCCAAATTCAAATCTCTATCAAGAATGTGATGGGGGATTTTTCCCCACACCTCAAATATGGCGTGAAGGACAATTGTTTCGGCGGCCGCTTGTTCCGGGCTCTTTTTTAAACCCGAAACGGAATTTTGGATCTCCCTGGCCAAATGGTCAAAGGATTGGCCTCGCAACTGGAGGATGACGCGAAATTCATGTTCCGGATCAAAAAATTCCATGGCCCAATTGATTGGAGAAAGCCCCCACCCGGTATAAATTTTAAAGTCCAGGATACCAGGGAGGTTTAATTCCTTTTTTATTTTTTTGTAAGCGGTCTCTAAATCCCCATAATGAGAACCTGGACCAGGTGGAACAAGAGTGAGTCCAGCCAATTGAAGGAAGAGATTATTCACCCCTGGAATTTGGAATAGGGGGCTCGCCAAATTTTCCAGCCTCAAAACGGTGGCCTTATCCATCCTTTCAATTGATTCACGTTCAAGAAGAAATAGAGCTTTCGTAATTTTTGATTTCCACGAATAATAAGAATCCATGGAGGCCTGGATGCTAGATTCCCAATAATTTGGCGGCTGATAATGTGTGGGAAATGAATCCATCAATTTCCTTAATTTTTTCAGTAAACGAAGATAATTCCCCAGGCGCAATATGGCTACCCCCAAAAGAGAAATGGGACCTAACCCATGGGGGGCTCCAAAAATGGAGGCCGGAAATAATGATCCAGGATTTGATTGAAAAAGGTTTTGTGCAAAAATAACCTGGGGT
>JAKLIS010000234.1 GCA_022709485.1 Elusimicrobiota bacterium
CAGGTTCGGTTTTCTGTATTGAATAATCTTGCTCTGTTCGATAAACCGGCTGAAACATGGGAATCAGAATCTCTTGAAGATCTCTATCGGGAGATGCAGGATTTTTTTGATATTGCCCTGCCGACCACCGCCGTTCTGTTTTGAGTCCCATGGGATCAGTCACCGTTTCGTTGAATGACACCAGGTTTCCATTCGAATCATAGAGGCCGTCCCGCCAAGATTTCTGGGTTTGATTACCGTCAGCATCGGTGCTCACCTGTTGATAACTTGTCAACCGATCCTGATCGTCATAGGCGGCGCCCCGCCAATCCACCGTTGTGGTGTTTCCATGGGCATCTGTGACTTCTTCGGTATAGCCGGTAATCAATTTTTTATAGTGGGTTCCTTCTCCGCCATAAGAAAGAGAGTCCTCTGTGTAAGTCGCCCCGTGCCAGTAAATATTCTTTTTGATTCCATTTTCATCTGTGATATCGCTTCGGTAGGAGATCAGGAGCCCTTTTTCGTTGTACTCCATCTGATCCATGTTCCGGATGGAAACGTTTCCATGGGCGTCTTTAACTTGCTCATTTTCAATTTTGGCGGCGCGTCCTCCCTGGAACCACACTTTCTTTCCGTCCGCGAATTTCACAAAGGTGAAAAGCCCGGCTTCTCCAATAATCGCCGCGGACGCCCGGCGGCGGCGTTCCATTTCCGCTTCAAACTCTTCTTGATTGACCAGCCGGCCCTGAATCAAGTCCTGAACATTTTTAAGAACCTCGGAGAGGCCCTTGCGTTTTAAATATTCCTGCCGTTCTTCGCGGCGTTTCATTTCCCGAACAACGGCCTGGGCGTTTTGAAGGCGTTCTTTGAGTTTGATGGGATTGTAAAAACCGTGTTCTTCTTGATTTTCGAGTTCCTGGCCGGGTCCCCGGGGAATGGTGGACAAAGGACTGGCCTCAGCCAGAGGAGATAATAATGAGGAGGAAATAAGGAGGGCGCTTAATAAAGCAGCGAGAATTTTTCTAGGCCATTTTCCGACGGAAATTGGTTTCATAATGAGACTATTTTATAGTCCCCCACCCCCCATTGTGAATAGTACTTTCGGGCAAATTTTTTCAGATTGATTTATAGAGGCGTTTTTCTGCTCATCGACGGGAAAGGAAAGCCAATGGCCCGGTTTTGCGAAGACGCCTCATACTTTCGTTGGACCCTCATTTAGTTCTTTCTGCAATAAACCACGCCCAAATAAGGCGGTAGCCAGGAACCATCGGAAGAAATCGAATGTTGATGAGCCCCCGCGCTCAGCGCGGTAATCGCAGCAGTGACACTCCCCGTACGCCCCCTAATTGGCAATCCATAGTCTGATTGCCCCCAAACCCAAACTTTGTCTGATCCCGCCCCTCCGTTATAAAAGCTCGACATATCAGCTGTTAAGCTACCAGCACTGTGGGTGTGATCTTCGACATTGTGATTATGAGCTCCGCTGTTGGAGGAGGAAAGACCCGATATTTGAGAATTTCCTCCCGGATTTCCCGTAAAAGCGGGAACCCCGAGAGGAAAACGGTTATCCAACTGATCAAAGCGGGACCACCCTTCTGGGCATGATTGGTCAAACATGGCGATCATTCCCGGAGGGATAAGCGAATTAACAATGTCGGCGTTCAAAGTGGTTGTCCCAATGGAATGAGGCGCGATTTTATTCTCCGTGATGGCGCCCTCCTGAATTTTAGCGCCTGTGACAATATTATTGGGAATATCGTCGGCCCAACCGGACCGCGTCGCAAAAGACGTATTTTCCGTATGAAATGCGTAGGGCACAACGGTCAATTTCTGTCTCGGACTAAGCGCCTTGAAATTTCCACCGTCATGCACAAACACCTGCAAATATAAATTGTCATTTTGGGTGAATATCGGCGCCGTCAGTGGACCAATGTCCGTGGAAAAAAGGCCCGCGTCATTGGTCGCCACAGTTTGTATCTGGCTTCCTTCCCAAACCGCGGTTCCTCCCGTCTCGACGGAAAAAAGAGCGAACTTCACCTTTAAATCCGGGCCCACAATGGGATACCCCTGTTGGTCCGTTAAACGCCCCTGAAACCGGATGGAATTTGGCATTCCAAATAAAGGAATTACCGCCAACTCCAACAATAGAACCATGGCTAAACTATGAAAAAAAATTTTGTTTTTATTTATTTTCTTCGATTTCATGTTTTCTCCTTTCAATTCTTTTGACAAAACGCCACGGTTAACCCCGGAGGCAAATGGATAGTATCACTCGTCAGATGTTTATGATCTCTTCCTTCCAAGTAAGGAACGTCACCCCCGCCCCCCGCAGCCAATCCATACACCAATTTTGGTTGATTAAAAAAAACCCATTCATCCCCAGTTGAAATTATTTGACGATGATCAAAGTCTAAGGGATTGGTCAAATTATGACTATGCGTTTTATACCCCATGATTTGATTAGGGGAGTCAGGAACTTGCGGGTCCTGACTAACGGGATCCGCCCCTATGGGAAACCGGTTACGGAGGGCCGTCACCTCTGTAAAACCAGCGGGACATGATGTTAAGAACATCAAAATTCCTCCAGGAGGAATTAACCCCGGGCCCGCTCCTTCGAATGAGAACGTATCCAAACGATCTCTGGAAAGGGATCCGGATTTGACATGGTGGTTATCAACGGCTTCATTCATAATTTGATCTGAACCAACAGAATTTGAAGCCAAATCTTCATTTTCAACCGATCCATCTAAAATCTTGGCTGAAGTAACCGCATTCGAAGATAATTTTACCGACGAAATAATTTCATTTTGAAGATGGTTGGACCTGATAGCGTTTTCTTGAATTTTGAGTCCGGTAATCGACTTATCCGGCACAAAAGTGGCGTAGGTGGCCTGTTCCGCGTTCTCAGAATAAAATGAATAGGGGACAGACATTAATTTTTGCCGGGGTGTAAGGGATTTATAAGCCGTTCCGTCATGCACAGAAATCTCGAGAAAAAGGTCGGCGTAATTAGCAAAAAGGTGAGGCGCCATGGGACCCATGTCGGTGGCGAATAACCCCGCTTCATTGGTGGCGACTATTTGAGGCCTGGGACCTTCCCACACCGCCGTTCCGCCGGAGACGGTATTAAAAAGAGCGAATTTGACCCTCACATCATTTCCTACGATGGGGCTTCCGCTCGAATCGGTCAATCGTCCTTGAAACCGAATGGAGTCAGGGGCCGCCATCACGAGCCCCTCTCCCAAAAGCAATCCGCAAAAAACAAAAATTAAATTTTTCCTCATTGGAGTTCTCCTGAATTTTCTATTGAAACTGAATTTAATTTTTTCAGTGCTTGATGGGCGCGAGAGTGGCCTGGATCCTGTCTCAAAACTTCCTCCCAGGCGGCCTTCGCCTCATCCATTCGGCCTTCGGCAAAATGAATGATCCCGTCCGAATAAAGAGTCTCGATTCGCAATATATCTTCT
>JAKLIS010000235.1 GCA_022709485.1 Elusimicrobiota bacterium
CCGAGGACTTGCGCCATCCCGCACCAAAGCTCAGGCTTTCATTCTTGCCGGACAGGTCAAGGTGAACGGCCAAACCGTCCACAAGGTCGGAACCGATGTTCCGGCGGACTGTCAAGTTGACCTGGTTAAACTCCAAGCGTATGTTTCCCGCGGAGGAGACAAACTGGAGGGCGCTTTAAAAGATTTTCAATTCGACCCCACAGGCTTGGTTTGTTTGGATGTCGGAGCTTCTACCGGCGGTTTCACCGACTGCCTCCTTCAACACGGAGCAAAAAAAGTTTTCGCCGTTGATGTGGGGAAAGCCCAATTAATGGATTCCCTCAAGAAAGATCCGCGAGTCGTCAGTTTTGAAGAAACCCATATTCTTTCTCTGGCGTCTGAAGTGCTCAATCCTCCGCCTTCTTTGGCGGTCATTGACGTCTCTTTTATCTCCTTAAAAAAGGTTCTCCCAAAAGTTAAAATGCTCGTTCTTCAACCCGGCAAAATTCTTGCCCTCGTAAAACCGCAGTTTGAAGTGGGTCCGAAATTTTTAAAAAAAGGCGTTGTCCGGGATGAAGAAATTCAGAAAAAGGCCGTTCAAGACATTATCGACTTTTCGAAGAGCGAAGGACTGAATTTTGTGGGTCAAACGCCTTCCAAATTAAAAGGACCAAAAGGGAACCAGGAATATTTCATTTTGCTGGAGAAAATCTGAATAACAACCTTAACTATTTATGACGACATATCACTTCAAAGAAATTGAGCAGAAATGGCAAAAATTGTGGGAAGAAAAGAAATGTTTTTCCGCCCCCAATCCAACGATTGACAAAAGACCTTATTACATCCTTGTGATGTTTCCATATCCTTCCGGGCACCTCCATATGGGCCATGTCCGTAATTACACCATCGGAGACATTCTGGCCCGGTATTATCGAAGGCGAGGGCGGGCCGTTCTTCATCCGATCGGGTGGGACGCTTTCGGGCTTCCCGCTGAAAACGCCGCCATTGAACGGGGAATTGATCCCGGCCAATGGACGATGGATAACATCAAACACATGCGCGGCCAGCTCAAGATGCTGGGGATCTCCTATGACTGGGATCGGGAATTTGCCACCTGCACGCCTGAATATTACCGGTGGAATCAATGGATATTCATCAAAATGTTCGAGAAAGGACTCGCTTTTCGAAAAAAATCCCCGGTCAACTGGTGCCCCAAATGCGCCACGGTTTTGGCCAATGAACAAGTTCATAATGGCCGATGCTGGCGGTGCCACACCGATGTGATTCAAAAAGAATTGGAGCAATGGTTTTTTAAAATCAGTGAATTCGCCGAACAACTCTTGGAAGACCACAAACATCTGGCACCGGGAAAAGATCAAAAGGGCTGGCCGGAAGAAGTGCTCATCATGCAGAAAAATTGGATCGGCAAATCATGGGGCGCCTTCGTTGATTTTGAGGCTTTGGAGGGGGGTTCAAAAAGGGCTGGAACCATCCGGGTTTTTACCACCCGGCCTGACACCCTGTTTGGGGCCACATTTATGGTTCTTTCTCCGGAACACCCGATGGTTGAAAAGCTCACCACGCCGGACAAAAAGAAATCCATTGAGACGTACCGGGAAAAAGCCCGCAAGACGTCCAAAATAGACCGGACCAATATTGACCGGGAAAAAACGGGGGAATTCACCGGCAGTTTTGCCATCAATCCGGTTAATGGGAACCGCATTCCCATTTGGATTGCCGATTACGTCATGATGGATTACGGCACAGGCGCGATTATGGCCGTTCCCGCTCACGATTCCCGCGACTTTGCCTTTGCGCAAAAATTTAAAATCCCCGTCATCCAAGTGATTCAAAATCCCGACCAACCTCTTTCGTTGCCATTAAAAGAAGCCTACGAAGGCGATGGGGTTCTCATTAATTCCGGTCCTTATGACCATCTGTCCACGGATGAAAGTAAAAAGAAAATTGCCGACGATTTAAAAGCGAAAGGCCTGGGTGAACCAACCGTCACCTATAAATTACGGGATTGGCTTTTGTCTCGACAAAGATATTGGGGAACTCCCATTCCGATTGTGTATTGCCCGAAATGCGGGGCTGTTCCCGTTAAACTGGAAGATTTGCCGGTCAAACTACCAGCCAACGTCAAATTCACGGGCCAGGGAGATTCCCCGCTTAAACAATCCACCGAATGGGTCAAAACGACCTGTCCCAAATGTTCAGGGCCGGCCTCAAGAGAGACAGATACCATGGACACGTTTGTGGATTCCTCCTGGTATTACGCCCGCTATACAGACCCAAAAAATGAAAAACTGCCATTTGAGGCGGCCCAAGCCAACACATGGATCCCTGTTCATCAATATGTCGGCGGCATTGAACACGCCTGCATGCATCTCATTTATTCTCGGTTTTTCCATAAAGTGCTGCGTGATATGGGCCTCGTCAAATCAGACGAACCTTTTGCATCGCTTCTCACCCAGGGAATGGTCACTTTGGGAGGATCCGCCATGTCGAAGTCCAAGGGCAATGTGGTCGATCCCAAAACGGTCGTGGATAAATACGGATCCGATACCGCCCGCATGTTTATTCTATTTGCCGCTCCCCCGACTCAACAATTGGAATGGTCTGACCAGCAGGTGGGGGGAATCTGGCGGTTTTTAAACCGGGTTTGGCGACTGGGGCAAATGTTTTCGGGTGACGAAGATGCCAAATCGGTCAAAAGATCCATTGAAGAAAGCTCGAACGTGGTTTCAAAAGAGGAACTCACCCGAATGATTCATGCCACCATTGAGCGGGTGGGGACTGACATCGAACGGGACTTTGGCTTTAACACCGCCATCTCCGCCATCATGGAGTTGGTTAACGCCATTTACCTTTACCCGGATCTGGGAGATGATTTATCAAAAGAAGCGGTGAGCGCCACCGTGCAACTTTTAGAGCCATTTGCGCCCCATATGGCGGAGGAACTTTGGGAAATGATGGGGAATAAATCGATGCTCTCCCAAACAAAGTGGCCCCAAGTGGACAAAGACAAGCTCCTTCAAAAAGAAATTCAAATCATCATTCAGGTCAATGGAAAATTGCGCCATAGAATCAACGTGCCATCTCAAGCCAAAGAAGAAGAAGTAAAAAGCCTGGCTTTGGCGGCCATGGAAAAAAGGGGCCAGAAAATCGTCCCAAAACGGGTTATCTTTGTGCCCCATAAATTAGTAAATTTCGTTGAAAATTAACCAGGTTAAGGTTTCCGTCGAAAAGAGGGGATAAAAATGGATAGATCAATTTTTGGAAGATGGATAATAACGGCGTTGGCGATCGGAGTTATTGGTTGGACTTTGGCTACCTTTGTTTTTACTGGATGCGGCAGCATGAACGCGGAATATACGCCCCCAACTATTATTATTCCCCAAGACATCAAATCTATCGGCGTTCAACCCTTCGAAAACACGACCTCTCAACCGGCCATTGGAA
>JAKLIS010000236.1 GCA_022709485.1 Elusimicrobiota bacterium
TTTGTTTCTTTTTGATTTTTATTTGCAAATATCCCCCAAGTTTTTGCACCTTCAAATAAGCTTATTAAAGCATTTTTATTGTCTTGAGTCGATGTTTTATCTTCAAATATTCTTTTAATTATTTCGTCTATATCAAATAGCTCTTTATTTGGATGGAGACATGGTGAAGTAGTACCGAATCCCAATCCCCGCATCTAACTCGGTGTCCGTGTCGGGGGAGAGCTGAAAAACGGGCACCACTTCAAAAAAAGCTTCAAACGGGTAAGGTTCAAACCAGTAATCTATCCCCGCCACAGTGCGAATGCCGAATTTGTTGTCTTTATGATCCCTGTCTTCAAACCGCGGCCCAAATCCCACATAACCCCCAAAAATTCCTCTTTCAGGTTGGGGAAACACATTCCACCCATGCCAAAGATAATCGGCATAGACAATAAAATCATCTTGAAATCCCAAGCCAAGATCAATGGCTTGATTTCTCTCCGTCCAATATTTAAGAGTCGGACCCGTGGGATCCCCGAGTACGACGCCCACACCCAAGTCTCCAGGTCCAACGGCCCATCCGCCGGCCCTGAATAAACTTAGGACAAAAACCATTTGAATTATTCTTTTCATTTTTCCTCCCAAAGAAATTGTGACGAAAGGGTTCCGTAGGAATGTTCGTCGCCCTCCAGAAGTCTTTGCTCAGGGCCATGCCGAGCAGAAAATTCTCGGCATGACGAAAGGGTGTTGACCCCCTGTTTATAGAAGACCCCCTTGAACTTCCTTCCTTTGATTACGAAGAAAAGGGGGAATAGTTTAGATTTTTGAAATGATGACCTATAGCGATAACTTAATATAAAAAATAATCTGGGAGACAATCCAATATGAAAAACATCGCCTTCACCTCGCGAAATATTTTGTTCCCTGTCATTTTGGGGTTCTGTTTGACGGTTAATCTCATTTTTCTTTTCAAACAACCTCATTGGAGTTGGAGAATTTTTCACCGTTTCCATCGTTTGACTCTAAACGAAAAATACGCAGCGCTCTATCCGGCTTTTTTTTCCGATATTTTGGCCATTCGAAAACAGGTTCCCGAAGACGCCGACATCTGGTTGGTCTCACCCGCGGACGCCTGGCATATCAACTATTATCTTTATCCAAGAATTATCCGTTTTGGCTCGGCCAATTTGGACGATCTTGACAAGGAGCGTCGGTCCCACCCCAAAGGCTGGGTTCTCATCCATCAGAATTTGGATCCGCAAAGAGATCGGGTCAAGGTCTTTCCTCCCTTCGAGTCGGTAGTTTCAAATGATTAATATCCTTATCCCTTATTTTGTGGCCGGGGGATTTTTGGGAACCGGCTTATTAATGTTCTTTCCCTTTTTAAGAAGCGGGACGGTGAGCAAATTTTCTTCTCCGTGGCTTTATGGAATGGGGTTGGTGGCTGTCTGTTATGTTTTGTTTCTTTTTAATTTGGCGGGGGGCGCCATTTTCCGGATTCCCGTTTTAATTGGCTTGGTTCTTATGTGGGGGGGCGCCTTTTTAACAGGGTCTTTTATGAAATGTTCATCCTTTCAGCCGGTCAAAATAAGTTTTCTTTTTATCTTTTCTATGGTTCCGCTCCTCCTCGCCCTTCTCACCTCATGGATACAATCGGTGACCCTTCCCCTCTATCATTTGGATTCGGTGATTAATCTTGGAATGAAAGCCAAGATCCTATTTCATGAGGGGACTTTTTATTCTCCCCATTTTATGGATCCCAAAGCTCTCAGTTCCGCTTCTTTTTATCCCCTTCTCGTTCCCTATATGCAGGCCATACATTTCTGGGTGGCGGGAAGCGTTCAGGACGACAGCGTGAAACAGGCGCATTTCATTCTTTGGATCTTTTTACTTATCTTAGTCTTTCAGCGGATAAAATCGCGGTTGCCAAGAGGGATGGCGTGGTTTCTTTTGCTCATTTTTGCCACGCTTCCGGCATGGTTCGCGGATGATGAAACTCAAGTCGCATCGGGAGTGTCGGATCTTCCTTTCGCGTTTTTTTGGACTGGGACCGTGCTGGCCGCTCTTTATTTTCTTGAGCATCGAGAGTCCCATTGGATATGGGGCATGGCGATTATGTCTTTGGGATGCGCTTTCACAAAGCCAAACGGGGTGGCGCTCTCGGGTTTGGCCTGGGGAATCCTGTTTTTGGCTTCCAGAAAAAAAGTTGTTCTCGCGGGGGGTTTTGTGACTCTTGTTTTGTCCCTTCCTATTTTTGGGATGTCCAATATAGTTTCTGAAGATCCTATTTTTGGGACTTTGTTTTCAATAAATTTTTCCCAGGGATTTACTCTTGACAGGATGGGCGGGCTCGTAAAAAATTTGGCTGAGTTGACTCTAAAACCGGCGTTTTGGGGAATTTTTTGGCCCTCGGTTTTTCTTTTAACTCTCATCAAATTTAAATGGACGCCGGCCGTCCGGTTTTTATTTTGGATTTTGGGGGCTCAGGTTATTTTATATGTCCTTTTTATTCTGAACGCTCAGTTGAACGTGGATTTATACGCCATAGCGGTGTGGCCCCGGTGGCTTCTCCATATGGCGCCTCTGGCCGTTCTTTTGGCGGCGGAATGTTGGACTAAGGAGTCAAGGACTCTTCATCCACCTGAATCAACTTATCGAAATTAAAGACCGCCGTGATAGAAGCGGGATTAGATGGCGAGCCTCCCAAGGTATAGGCGATAAATTTCCCATTCACCCACACCGTTTCCCGAGGACCGGTTATTGAAACCCCGATAAAAATATCACAGCCCAGTTCCACGCTTTTTCTGGCCAAAGACCTTTGTGCTTCGGAAAGCGCGGGGGAGGCCTCTTCTTTCCAAGTCACTATCAACGCCAAGAGGTCGGTTTTTTTCGTCAATTCCCCAATGTCTTCTTTGAGTTTCTGGGGATTTAAAACATTAATGCCGGCCTGGTTAATTGTGGGGAGGCCCGTCGGCGGGGCTTCTTCCGAATAAGCCAAAAGCCCCAGTTTAATGCCGTCTCGCAAATGGACAATTAAAGGGAGCGCCGCGTCTAAGTGGTTAAACCCCGCTCCTACCGTTAAATTTCCAGAAGAACGGATTTGAAGCAATAAACCTTCCAGCGCTTTACGGCCGCCCTTCATATTCTTGACATGGGCCAAATTGATGATTTTTAATCCGGGGGGATCGACCACAATTTCTTCTCCATTTATCGTCACATTCGTAAGTCTTGTTTTGTTTTCACGATAAGCGTGGGAAAGAATGTTTTCAACTGTTAGAAGAAGCTGGAAGTTGATTCCGAACTTATTGAGCGCCTCGTTTTCTTTCCATCCCACCCAATAAAAAATAGGGAAAGGGTCTGAAAAAATCTTCATTCCGGGCCCATATTCATCGATCGCGAGAATGGCGGCGGCGTTTTTTTCCTTCTTCAAACGGGCTTGGAGGGATTTT
>JAKLIS010000237.1 GCA_022709485.1 Elusimicrobiota bacterium
CGGCCCCCATTCGATTCTGGTCGCCCAGGTCGGGGTGGCCGGGTCTTCTCATTTGGAAGAAGGGGTTGTTTTGGGGGGCCAAGTCGGGGTGGCGGATCACGTGAAAATCGGCAAAGGCTCCCAAATCGCGGCGCAATCGGGGATCAAAGAGGACGTCCCGCCTGGGTCGATTCTGTTTGGATCCCCCGCCCAACCCATTCAGGAGAGTTTCCGCCAAATTGCCTTAATCAAACGGCTTCCCGAACTTTTCAAAGAACTTAAAAAATTTAAAAACGGCAAAAAATAAAAGATGGTTAACGCATCACAAAAGACAATTCAAGAAGAAGTCTCTGTTCAAGGCATCGGGCTTCATACGGGCAGAAAATGCCGGATTACTTTTAAGCCGGCGCCTGCAAACGCCGGTATCACTTTTATTCGCACTGATATTCCCGGCCAACACCCCATCAAAGCCATTGTGGAAAATGTTCAAGACGTCGTCCGAGGAACAACTATTGGCGCTGGAGACACGCGGGTTTATACCATTGAGCACACCCTATCGGCCCTTTTTGGCCTCGGGATAGACAATTGTGTCATTGAATTGGACGATAATGAACCACCCGTCGGAGACGGAAGTTCGAAATTATTTGTGGAGGCCTTGCGAAACGCGGGGATAAAAGACCTCAACCTTCCCAAAAAATATTTTTCGGTGATCCAACCTGTGGAATATTCATCGAACCAAAGTTTGATTCGCCTTGAGCCCGGAGAGGGTTTTCAAATTGACATCGAAGTTAATTACACGCATCCCATCATCAAAGATCAACGAATTACTTTCAAAGATGGAGATGATTACGCCGCCTTGGTGTCCCCGGCTCGAACCTATTGTTTTGATTTTGAGATTGAAGCTTTAAAAAAACAAGGCCTCGCCAAGGGCGGATCTTTAGACAATGCCATCGTGGTGGGGCATTCCGGGATTTACAACGATAACGGAGGTCTTCGGTTCAAAGACGAATTTGTTCGGCACAAACTCTTGGATCTAATGGGCGATCTGATGCTCTTGGGACAATTTCTAAAAGGAAAATTGATAGCCAAACGCTGCGGCCACGGACACAACATAAAATTTTTAAAACTGCTGAGGGCACAGGCGGAATCAATTCCGGCGACCCCCCAAACGTTTTAAAACCCCCGTCAATCCGGCAAAACGCATAATTTCTATGGCATAGGAAATTAATATTTAGGAGAAAAATATGGAAAACACAAAGATAATCGCCCCCAATAGGGTTTTGGATGTGAACCAAATTATGGCTGCGATCCCCCACCGGTATCCTTTTCTGTTGGTCGACCGTGTGGAAATTTTGGAAGAAGGGAAAAAAGCCATTGGACGAAAATGCGTCACGATGAACGAGCAATTTTTTCAAGGACATTTTCCTGGCCGGCCTATCATGCCGGGGGTGCTCATTATTGAGGCGTTGGCGCAGACAGCCTGCTCTCTTATGTTTTCCGTGGAAGGGATGAAAAACAAATTGGCTTTTTTTATGGGCATGGAGGAAATCAAATTTCGCAAGCCTGTTGTGCCCGGTGACGTTCTTGAGATGCACATCGACATATTGAGGATGGGATCCCGGGCGGGAAAAGCTCAAGGAGTGGCCAAAGTGAATGGCGAAATCACAACCGAGGCCATTTTTTCCTTCGCGATTGTGGACAAGGCCAGCTAACGTGAAAACAAAAACCGGCCAGAAAAAGATTCAGATACATCCCTCGGCCCAGGTTGATCCCGGAGCCGAAATTGGAGACGGAACCGTCATCGGGCCTTACGCCATCATTGGCGAGAAAGTGATTATTGGAGAAAACTGCAGGATTGGGTCACATACCGTCATCGAATTTACCGAAATGGGAAAAGATTGCGTGGTATTTCCGTTTGCTTCCTTGGGGCTTCCCGCCCAGCACACTCAATACAAAGGGGAGTTAACAAAACTGGTGGTGGGAGACAAATGTACCTTTCGAGAGGGATTTACCGCTCATCGAGGAACCTTGTTTGACAAAGGAATAACCAAAATCGGGAATAACGGATTTTTTATGGCCTACTCTCACATCGCCCATGATTGCGTGGTCGGAAACAATGTCATTATGGCCAACGGCGCCGTATTTGCCGGCCACGTGGAAGTCAGCGACAACTGTTTCATCAGCGCGCTATCCGCCACTCATCAATTTACCCGCATCGGAAAAGGCGCCATTATAAGCGGCGGCGCCATGGTGTCGCAGGATGTGGCGCCATTTTGCATCGCCCAAGGGGATAGGGCCCTCCTTCGGGGATTGAATATGGTGGGGCTCAAGCGGTTGGGAATTCCCTTGGCCTCTCTCAAGCTTCTCAAACAGGCCTATAAAACCATGTTCCTGCAAGGATTGGTTCTTGAGGAAGCGATTAAACATCCTGATCTCAATTTGTCAGATCCATGGATCCACACTTTTAAAGAATTTTTCTTACGGAAAAAACGGGGATTTGTCCGTCCTGCGTTGGGAATAATAAAACCTGTCGACGGGGGGGCCGAATAATGAAACCGCTGGGGTTACTTGCCGGCAATGGACGGTTCCCATTTTTGGTGGCAAACGAGGCCCAAAAGCAAGGCCGGTCCGTTATTTGCATTGGATTCAAAGAAGAAGCCGATCCTGCTTTAGAGCAGGCCGTGGACAAACTGCACTGGGTTTTCGTCGGACAACTGAGCAAATGGATCCAGATCTTTAAAAAGGAAGGCGTTGAAGAAGTGGTGATGGCGGGACTTGTCCGCCACAGTAACATGTATGCCGATTTAAAAAAATTCCATCCGGATCTTCGCGCCCTCAAACTATTTTGGCGTCTAAAAGACAAGAAGGCCGACACCATCCTGGGCGGCGTGGCCGAAGAGTTGGATAAAGTCGGGCTAAAACTGTTGCCCTCCATTACGTATCTCACTCATTGCCTGGCGCCGGAAGGCGTTCTCACGAAACGAAAACCTTCTTCTCAAGAAAAAGCCGATATTGAATTTGGATTTTCGTTGGCGAAATCAATGGCAGGGTTGGACATCGGCCAGACCATTTGCATAAAAAATAAAGCCATCATCGCCGTGGAGGCCATGGAGGGAACAGACCGATGCATATTGCGCGCAGGAGAAATGGCCAAGGGAGGATTTGTGGTCATTAAGGTGTCCAAACCCAAACAAGACTTACGATTTGATGTTCCTGTTGTGGGTTTAAACACCATTGAAAACTTTCAGGAAGCCGGCGGCGGCGTTCTCGCCATTGAAGCCGGCCAGCCCGCTCCCTCGATCGGGAACGTGCTGAACATCGCTGCGCTCGCGGGCGTTGAACTGTTCAGCCGCTCGGACCCGCTCGACATCGCGCTCGCGCGCCGCCGCGCTGAGGAT
>JAKLIS010000238.1 GCA_022709485.1 Elusimicrobiota bacterium
AATAATTTCTTGGGAACCTCCCCATTCATTTCAGGACTTTCAATTAAAAGGGCCCTTTCGCCATTGGCATCATACGCATACCTTTGAGCCTTTGAGACAAGGGACGCTTGTCACCGATCAGGTCGAATATACCTTTCCTTTTGAACGATGGACGCGGTGGTGCCATCCCTTTTTGGTGAAATGGCAACTCCACCGAATATTCAGGTTTCGGAGCGCCCAATTGCCACGTCTTTTAAAAATCATGCGGTTTTATCCTTGATGAGGAACTTGCCCCCACCCCAAAAAGACCTTAAAATAGCCCCATTCTAAAAATCCAATGAATAATTTTTTCTACTCCTCCTTAGGTCTGTCACTCACTCTGTTTTTATTCCTGGCCCCCATTTGCCAGGGAGAAGAAAATTATCTCTCGCCTAAACAAGTCAAAATAGAACGGTTTCTCCGCGAAAATTACTGTGAAGAAGAAAAAGATCAGCCGGTCGAAGAGGGAGATTTGGCGCCGGATGATCCGGAAATCTTGAGGGGAGATATGATTGAAATCGAAGAGTCTGACGACGAGAATTTTTGCCTTGTAAAACGAAATGTTCTCATCAACCCGTCCATCAAAGTCTTGGCGGACGACCGGATTGAAATTAAAGCGCCATCTTCTGATAATCCGGACGGAAAATTCATTTGGTCAATCCAAAGAAAAGGAAAAGTCCAAGAAAACATTAAACAAGCCGTCTTAAAGAAATTATTCGCTCTTCAGCTTCCTCCGGAAGAAGCGTCTTTTGTCCTCTATAAGATTTGGAAAATTAACGTTGATGACGATTCCTTCGAGGAGATCTTTGTCCAGGCCTTTTATAGAAAATTAACCCGAGAGGACGAATTAAAAGGGAAACGATGTGAAATTACCGTGGCGCTCGATAAAAAATCGAAAGGCGAGCCCGAGTTCGGCATGACAGTTTTGAACAAAATTCCATTCAAGGATGTAGATTTCGAAATTGATCCGGAAATTGAAAAAGATCTCTATGACATTCGGGATGTCGACGGCGATAGGAAGCTTGAAGTCATCTTGTTTGCCAAAGGATACGAAGCCTCATGGCTAGAAGTTTTCAGCAAACGAATTAAAGGCTGGTATCAATCCTTCAAAGGATTGGGCTATAGCCTTTAGTCCATTCAAATGCCCTTAAAAATCAGCCACCCCGCCAACCCCATCGACAGGATTCTTCCGTTCCTCTTCTTCGCCTCCGGCCTTTCCGGACTCATATACGAAGTGGTTTGGCTCCGGATGCTTATTCGATCTTTTGGCGTCACCATGTATGCCACATCCACTATTGTTTCCGTGTTTATGGGCGGGTTGGCCCTCGGAGCCTGGTTTTTTGGCCGATTTTCTATTCAGAAAAGGTTTTCACTCAAAACATATGGCACTATTGAATGCTTAATAGGCCTCTCCGCTCTTATTTCAACTTGGTTTATGAAGCGATTGCCGGACATTACGGCTTTCCTATTGTCTTCCACTGAAATATCCCAATGGGGGCGCCAAAGTTTTTCTGAACTGCTCGTAAAGGTAACCCTTGCCACAGCCGTTCTCATTATCCCGACATTTTTAATGGGCTCCACGCTGCCTCTCCTGAGCCGCTACACAACTCGAAAAGAGGACACGGTCGGATTTAATTTGGCCAAATTGTATGGACTTAACACTCTGGGCGCCGCCTTGGGCGTTCTTGTTGCGGGGTTCATGGCCATAGCCGTTCTGGGAGAAACCGGAACGGTTATCGGAGCCGCTCTTGTCAATTTCGGGATTGCTGTTTTGATATTACTCAACCCTTCCACTACGATTAATCCCCCCACAAGCCCTCTTTCAGGAAAAACCTCTGAAGTTCATAGTGATGAGAGAGGAACTCTTTTATTTTTCCTGATATTGGCGGCGGGGTCGGGTTTTTGCGCTTTGGCCTATGAAATTCTTTGGACCCGGCTTCTTATTCTGATGATGGGAAGCTCGGTTTATTCATTTTCTCTGATGTTATTTGTCTACTTGGTTGGAATTGGTTTGGGAAGTCTCATCATTGCCAAAAGCGCTGACAAAATAAAATCGCCTGTCATTCTATTTGCTTTTCTTCAAATGGGCCTGGGAATTCTCGGGGTTTTAAGCCTTCGAATTTTCCATTTCTTCGGCATGAAGGCCGTCGATTACCGGTATCTTTTTTCCCCACTTCAGTCTGCCGGGGACTTTTCGGGCATGCTGGGGGTGGCAGTGCTCATTATTCTCCCTCTCACGGTTCTGTTGGGGCTCATATTTCCTCTGCTTGGAAAAATTCTTACGTCTGAACACAAAAAAATTGGGCATTCCGTGGGTCTTCTCTACGCTTTTAACACGATTGGAGGGGTGGGGGGATCCATGATTGTGGGGTTTATGCTTATCCCCGCCTTGGGAACACAGGCCAGTTTCATCCTGCTGGCTTTTGTCAATTTCATTATTGGGGTCCTGGCGTTGGCAAAAGACGGCCGGCTAAAAAAAGCGGCCTCGGTCTTATGGATTTTGGCCCTCTGTGCCGGGCTTCTATCAGCCAGTCCATTTGAAAAAAATATTTTTCTTGATATCGTCACCAACCGGCTCATTAAAACCTACGGCCAGGTAGAGGTTATATATCAAGCAGAGGACGTGGAGGCCACTTTAACGGGCTGCCGGGATCCCAGGAACCAAGGCCGGTACCTTCTATTAAACGGAATCATTGTTTCGGGAAGCGGATTTGCCGGCCATATTATGGCCCATTTTCCGCTGATTCTTAAACCCGCCGCGAAAGAGGTTTTGGTGATTTGTTTTGGCGTCGGGAACACTTTCCGGTCGGCAGTGGAACATGTGGGAAAAGCCGATGTGGTGGAGCTGGTGAAAGGAGTGGTTCAATGTTTTCCCATATTTAATCCGGACGCGGCCGGATATCTAAACCACATTCAAAATCGCTTTTTCATCAATGACGGCCGTTACTACGTCCTTCGATCCAAAAAGTCATACGACCTTATTATCGTGGACACGTCTCCTCCGATTTTCAGTTCAGGAGCGGTGAATCTTTATAGTTATGAATTCTTAAAGCTCTGCAGAAAAAAATTGAATAAAGATGGGATTATGTGTCTATGGGTGCCCATCCCGTGCTTCGAAAGTGACTTCTGGTCGATTGCCGCCAATTTTTCCGACTTATTCCCGAATCTTTTTGTGTGGGCTCATAAAAATATGAGCGGGATTTTGCTCATGGGATCAGACTCCCCTTTTGATCTGGATCCCGCCGTATGGGAAAAAAGAATTAAAGACCGGGACCTTGAGAAAACCGTCCCTTGGTTTTCAGCCAAGAACCTCTTAACAGGAACCATTATTTCGGATGAAGAAATCCGCTCAAAGGCGA
>JAKLIS010000239.1 GCA_022709485.1 Elusimicrobiota bacterium
GTTCCGGAATTGGTGAATCGGATCAACTCCAGGTTGGGGAGAGCCTTTTTAATTTTCTCGGCCAGCTCCACTTCTAAAGGATGACAAGCCCCGAATGAAACCCCGTTTCCCAAGGTTTTTTTAACGGCCTTCATGACCGAGGGCGGATTATGTCCCAATATCATGGGGCCCCAGGATCCGACGAAATCGATGTACTCATTTCCATCGACATCCGTTAAAAAAGCCCCATGGGCCTTTTTAATAAATCGAGGAGTCCCTCCCACTGCAGAAAAAGCGCGCACGGGAGAGTTGACGCCTCCCACTAGGCTTTCTTTGGCTCGTTCAAACAATTTTTCGGATTTACTCATCTCAGTTCACACCCATCACAATTCCTTTCACGGAACTCACCGGCACGTAAGGAGACCATTCCCCTTTTTCTTTGGACGTCCAATCGCGAGAGTCGCGAGATTCGTCTCTATTATCTCCCAGGACAAAAATGTATCCCTCTGGAATACGGATGGGAGCTAAATTATCCCCTTCCAAAATCTCATCCGGCCGGGTGTATTGCGTGTAGTTTTCTTGAAGGAGTTGGTGATTCAAATAGACTTTCTTTTTTTCAATGCTGACCAAATCTCCCGCCACCGCTATCACTCTTTTAACGAGATCTTTATTGGGCCCCTGGGGTGTGTGAAACACCACGATTTCATTTCTCTTGGGATCCCGGAATCGGACAACCAATTTATTGACAATGAGATTACGGCCTTTTTTCAAAGTCGGTTCCATAGAGCCTGAGGCGATGTAGATTCCTTCAAAAATAAAAGCTCGAACGAGTAACGCTCCGGCCGCTCCTAAAAGAAAGAGAAAAAGAAGCCTTCGAATGTTTTCCCTCCAATCATTTATTCCACATTTTTTTTAATGTGAAGTAAGCGGGACGCAAAATACGGGCGAAAGGGCTGCCTTTTCCGTCCCCCTGGCTGACGACGCCATACCATTCTTCATAACTCCATCCGTCAAGAAAAGGGAATCCAAATTGGGGAACCTTGTCGTGCGTCCAGGGTTGAAGATTTTTATACGTCGCCGAACGGGGCGCGTACCATTCCGCCCGGGCCTTTTGGACTTCAATAGGCAAATCAGAGTTGGCTTTCCACCATTCATCCAAAAACCCAAACACGACGCCTCCCAATGAATTTCCCACTCCCCGGCCGGCCATGTTGGCCTCTAGATCTTCCCAGTTGTTGGCGAGATACATGGCTTGGAAAGCCATGGCGATATCTTCCGAATAGCTTTCGGCGTAAGCCGAACAGCCGAATTCCGACGCCATCACCGGCTTATCAACCAATTCTTGAACGTCCTGAAAAAAATGCCGGCCGAATCCCTGCTCCCCTCGGTAAGCGTTCGCGCCCACGATGTCGATTTCAGGACATTTCTCGGCGAATATATCCAAAAATAAAAAATCCCCATTGGCGATGGCCACGGGACGGGTGGGGTCGAGTTCGTGAATGAGCTTGGCCGCGCGGTTAACCAGATCATAAAAGGCTTCCGGTTTTTTTTGAGAATTATTCGCGACACCGTACACATTTTCATTGCCGATAACCCACATGAGGATATAGGGTTCGTCTTTGTAGGACTCCACCATCTCCCGTACCCCTTTAAGCATGGTTTCCTGTTGAGTAACGTTGGTGTAATCTGTTCCATCTTCCCATTTGGCGCCGGATCCGACGCCGTACATGCCAAGCAAATCCCCGCACATAATATGGAAACCATAATCCTTATAGAGTTTCCGAAAGAGTTCTTTGTCGTAAAGATGATGGTAAGCCCGGATAGTATTTACTCCCATGTCTTTGAGAAGCTGGGCATCACCTATCACCGGTTCATCGGGGTCCTGCGAACCGTTTTGGTTATTATCGATATACGATTCGAATAGGCCGTCATGTAATGTATCTGTGTCAGAGTCCACCACTTGCCAATCGCGGGCCACGTTCCAGGTGCCCCGATCGGGACTCCATCCCACCGGCACCACTGAATAGGTGATTCCTTTTATCGGGAATGGTTTTCCATCGACCAACATTTGCCAGTGACGGTTTTCATATTGGACCAATTTGGTTTTGGGCCCCCGGAGCTCCTTCAAAATTTTTAACTTTTTAAGATTGAGGGGCTTCTGCGGCTTTCGATTGGCTTTGATCAAGCGTCCGGGATTGATGGCGTATTCATCATTCGTGATTTCATTGTCAAACCGGTTTTTGACCACGATATGGCTGTCTTTGAGGGCCATTTTAATTTTCGGATGCCGCCGTAAAAGTTGCTCAACTCGATCCAGTGCGCCCGGTCCCAAATACCAAGGGGTGTTATAGTAGGTGAGAGAAGTGCTCTTGGGAAAATGAACGCTCACGGCAAAAAATCCCTTTATGGCCTCTTCAATGAGCCCCAAGCGTTCCATCATAACCGCCACATAGAATTGCCGGACGCCGGGCTCTTCCGCGGCGGTGGCCCATTTGTAAAAATTCAATTCTGCGTCGGCTGTGTCGGTAAAACTCCAATGGCGGCCATCTAATTTTCCGGCTTTGAGGAGTTCTTTATACCGAGGGTCTTTAGCGGCTTGAATGTTGGGGAAAATGCCTTCTCCGGCGGCTTCGGCCAGCCCTTTTCGATCCAGAATTTCATATTTATACCGGCTCGTGCCTAAATCCTTAAATTTTCCAAATCGTTCATAGGGGATGGGGCCTTTTTGTCCCGGAAAAGCCAAGCGAAAGGGAATCTTTGACTTAATAATATCCGCGCGAGTGACCGGACGGCTGCCGTCTTCTCCAGAAAAACAAACTCCACCGGCCAAGAACAAAAAAACTCCGCTTAAGACTAAACTGCGTTTCATCATGCCTCCTATTTACTCATTTTGAGCCGAAACAAAAATAAAAATCTTCGGGGTTTCGCCTAGTTCCACCCGCTTAAATCTTTCGTCGGAATCGTCAAGGTTAATAACGTCTTCTTTTGAAAATAAACGGGCAAAATCTTCAACGGGCGCCAATTTATAAAACCGGACATTCCCATAGTGCATTGGAATGGCCACCCGCGGATTGACCTGATCCACCAATTCTTTCGCTTGAAGCGCGTCAAGCGTGGTAAATCCGCCGACCGGAACAAAGAGAATATCAGGCCGCCCTATAAAAGCTTTTTCTTCTTCGCTTAAGTCGGATGTTCCCAAGTCCCCCAAATGGACGAGCCTCAAGCCTCCCATTGTAAAGGAATACATTCGCGAAAGACCGTTAATAGCCCCGTCTTCTTCGTCATGCGGCGCAAAAAGGCCTTTCACTTCAAGTCCTTGAGCCACAACCGCCGTCCCGGTACTTTCCACTAAGTCGATATCCTTGACGCGAGGGTGCACTGAACGA
>JAKLIS010000024.1 GCA_022709485.1 Elusimicrobiota bacterium
GAATTCCACCATCCAGTTTCTCTCGGGACAGCCGAATGCCTCGGGAATCCGGATGAAGTTCGGGGATCGCCTGAGCACAATATCTCGAGCCGTGGGGATAAGACCCGCTTCCCAGGAGGGAAGTTTCTCTTCCAGATTTCTATCTCCTCTTTCAAGGAGTTGTACAAGATTTCTGGGAAGCCCAACCACTTTTCCGGAGTTTTTGTCGAAATAATAATCCGCGGTGGATCTGGAAAGATCCCGCATGGATTGAATAATGAGTTCGATATCAACGGTTAACGCTTTGAGTATTTTCATAAAGAACCTTCTTTTTAAATCATTTAGATGTCGTCATTCCCAAATGTCTGCTCTCCGAAAGTCGATACCCGGAGGTTTCTGTCGGGAATGCAGATTCACGCGAAAAATCGGATGACTATTCTCCCGCCTGCCTGCCGGCGAGGCAAGCTGCCCCGGGAATGGCGGCTGTTTTTGTTTCGTCCAGCCATTTTCGCAACAGCTTTACATGCTCCCACATTTCCACTTTTTTCCGCGGATCCCGAAGGAGATAGGCGGGATGGTATAGAATCAAAAACTTGACCCCAGGAAAATCCGCCGAGTCGAAGAATTGTCCCACCCGCTCTCTCATCCCGCCTTCTTTTATATTGGGAACCAAATGTTTGGCGGCGGTGGCACCCAAGAGAATAATGAGCTTGGGGTTCACTTTTTTGAGCTGCCAGTGAAGATACGGAAGACATGAAACCGCTTCTTGCGGCTTTGGCGGGCGGTTGGCCGGCGGCCTGCATTTAACCACGTTCACAATCAACATGTCCTTATTGGTATTGATCCCCACTGATTCCATAATTTTGTCCAAAAGCTGTCCCGCTCTGCCGACAAACGCCTTCCCCTGTTCATCCTCGTTCTCGCCCGGCGCCTCTCCGATGGCCACGATTTGGGCGGCGGGATTTCCCCGATCCACGACAATATGGGTCCGGCCTTCCAAGAGTTCCGGGCAGCGCTGGCAGTTGGATTCCCGAAGTCTTTTTTGAAAATCGCCGTAGTTTTCCGCTCCCAATACTTTATTGGTTGGGGTATCAAGAAAATCAAATTGCAGAGAACTTTTAAAATCTGCCGTTTTATTGCTCGTCACTATTATTCTCCTTGGAATTCGTCTTTTTTCCCCGTTTTAATTCCTCCAGGGACGCCCATGGAAATCCCGATTCGCGCTGCATCCGCACGGGGTATGGATCAATAATTGTGTCCTTCCAAATTCCCCGACGGTTTTCTTTGGCTTTCTCCTCCGCTTTCAAGAGGGTGCCTAAATTTTCCTCGTCATTCGAAATACCGGCCACAATCGCCAGGCCATCCCGAACCAATTCTTCATTGACGAATTGGCCGTTCAAATAGACATACGCGAGCCAGGCCCCTTCTTGATCTCTGTCTTGAACGCCATATCGAAGCTGAACCTCTTTTTTTTCAACCATTCTCCGGTTGGCGGAAAGAGAGTCCGCGTAATGGGCCGTTCCCATGGCCGGAGTATCCACGCCCAAATATCGAACTCGGGACCCGTCCTCAAGTTCCACAATCGATCCGCTTAAAACTCGGTGGACCGTTCCCCACCGGGGCCGGGCATGGTACATGCATGAAAAAATAGGAAGAACCAAAATTAATACCCCAAATCCCCGGAATAATTTCTTCCAAAACGGCTTTCCCTTAACTTTTTCGGGCAACGAAACCTTTTTTTTCACCTCGGGAATTTGCCGGTCAAAACTGACGGGAGCGGGCAGCGAAAATGAAAAGAGGGAGCCATGTGACTGGTGAGGGGGCGGACTTTGAATGGTCAAACTGCCTTTATGAAGCTCCACCAACGCTTTACAAATGCTGAGTCCCAATCCCGTGCCTCGGGTTTCGTTTGAAGAAGGTTTCCCGACCTGAACAAATTTTTGAAATATCCGCTCTTGGTCTTTTTCAGAAATACCGGAACCCGTATCTTCCACTTCGACATACGCCATTCTCTTCTCCGATTCTCCCATGGTTTTGGCGCGGACTGTGACGCGACCGCCCGCCGGGGTGAATTTTAAGGCATTCGACAAAAGATTGACGATAATTTGAAGCACGCGATCGCCATCCGCAAAAACCAGCGGAATTTTTTCACTTTTTTCCAATTCCAGGCGAATGTTGGCTCGCTTGGCCCAAGAATCCAGGCTCGCGAGGGCCTCTTTGATAATGAGCCCCAGGTCCAGTTGGGTGGGATGGATTTCCATCTTCCCCGCTTCAAATTTTGAGAAATCCAAAAGATCATCGATAAATCGGGAAAGGCGGTCCACATTCCGATTAACAAGGATAATCATTTTGTCCTGATCCTTATTTAATTTGCCGACGGACCCCTCCAGCATCGCCCCCATGGCGAGCTTTATCGCGTGGAGGGGACTTCTGAGTTCATGGGTGACGTTGGCCAAAAATTCATTTTGAAGCCGGGCGAGTTCCTTTTGTTTGGTGACATCAGAAAATACGGAAACCATTCCGACCATTCGGCCATTGATGTCTTGGACGGTGGCGGAGCTCGCCCGCAAAACCCGCTGGGCTTCGTCGGACGCGTGAATCCGCACTTCCTTCACCAGGGGCCGATCTGTCGGGGTGGCCAGATCCCTCGCCAACGCCACCATCTGCTCTTCTTTGGCTTTTTCCCACAAAGGTTTCCCCAAACACTCGCCCAATGAAACACCGTAAAGCCGTTCGGCCGAGGGGTTCATCATCAAGACGCGCCCTGTTTCGTCCACCACCACAATTCCATCCGAAATCTGGCCCACCACTTCTTCCGTTCGGTCCCGTTCGTTGGTGAGGCGGGTTTTTTCTCGTGAGAATTCTTCAGTCACCCGCTTCACGGCCGATTCGATTTCCTCTTTCACCATTCCAAAAACGTGATTAAAAACTTTTTCTCTCTGCGATGGATCGGTCACGGCCCGGCCAATGAGGAGCATGAGGATCTCATTTAATGTTTTTCCTCCCATTTGCTCCCATACGTTTCCATCTTCTTGGGAAACGGCTTCTTCCTTTCCCCCAACAACCTCGTCTTCCCGAATCTTTGCGTAAACGGCTTGATTAAAAGCGATGTGGGTTACCCCCTGGGCTTCAAGGGCTTCGCTCAATGATTGATCGGTTTTGCGAATTTCTCCCCGGGAAGCCAAACGGAAAAATGGAATCATTTCTTTGTGGGAAATTCCGGGATGAAAACTTAAGCTGTGAAGATCAAATTTGGTGAGGAGGGCAATAAACGGCCGGATGGACCCCTCTGCCGCATCTTCAAAAATCTTCCCATTCACCAAAAGTTTCCCTTCATGGGTGGATAAAACCAATTCGCTGGACTGGGTGAGGATCCGGGTCAAAAGCGCATGGGACTCGACAATGGCCCCTTTAACGCTGGGATGGTCGGTGGCATACAAAGCCATTTGGGCGAGTGTGCGGCCTGTATTAAGGATGAAATCTGAAATATCACTCATACTTCTACTGCGGGATAAATATTCTCCAATTCCCTCAAAAACGCCGGTCCTTTGGTTAAATCCGTTAAAAAGTAATCCGGATCGTAAACCTTGAGCTCATCATACGAATACTCTCCGGTTCCCACCGCCACCGATTTAAATCCCGCCTTTCGGGCGGCTTCAATATCCAATGGGGTGTCTCCAATAATGAACACAGAATCATCCATAATTTTTCGGCCGCATCGGACTTCCGCCTTGCGATGACCGGCTTTTAGTATGAGAGAGCGATCCTCTGAATCCGACCCAAATCCGCCGATGGGCAGATAAGGAGAAAGATTTGATCGAGAAAGTTTTATCCGCGCGCCTCTTTCCAAATTCCCGGTTCCAAGTCCCAATAAAATATCTCCCCTGACTATTAAATATTCTAAAAACCGCTCCACCCCCGGAAGAACATGGTAATCCTTGGAATAACGGACATGGATGGATAAGTATCTTAAATAGGTTTGTTGAAGGTGGGCCATTTCTAAAGGAGAGAGGTTTTTGTGCATATGGTGAATGGCCAGCTCGCGAAAAATAGCGGGATCAGTTTTTCCGCTGCAACTGAAGTTTTCAAGCACATTTTTGACGCCATATACCTTCTCAAAGGTTTGGGTCAACGCTTTTAGGCCCGCGCCGCCGGTGGTGACCAGTGTCCCGTCTAAGTCGAACAGAAATAACTTTAAATTGGCCATGATTTCAGATGGGAATTTTATCACAATCCCGCTGGGGCACGGAGTTTCTTCTTCTCTAAGGCCCTCTCCCGCCGAAGCCCGAAGGGCGAAGGCGGGGTGTGAGGGGCTTGAGACATGAATTGATTGTAATTTCTCTGCCAAATCGCTGCGTTTTTAACATCCCCTTGCTTTTGGTTAATCCGGATCAGAGCCCGCATAGAAACCGCAGCAACCGCCAAACCCGGGCGATTTCCCAGGGCTCTTTCAAAATGGCGTTCCGCGCTTTCTAAATCCCCCCGCTGAAGATAGGATTGCGCCAAGCAAGCATGGGCGAATGAATTTCGAGGATTGGCCCGCACCGAAGCGCGCCAAAGTTGAACCTCATCTTTCCAATCCCGGACACGGCTCACTGTGATAATTGACAAGAGAAACGGAACCAATAGGAGCACCAAGGGTTTCGACATCCGCTGCGCCAAGCGGGCCATCAAAAAGGCCAACCCGATGAAGGAGAGATACATGAACCGATCGGCCGCAAAAGTAATGAGAGGCAGAATTCCCGAATAAGGAAGCCAAAAAGAAACGAAAATAAAAATTCCCAGCGCCGTCCGGCTGTCTTTTTTCCAAACCATCACGCCATCAACGACCAATATCAACAAAATGAAAATGCCCAACAGAAATGGGAGGGAAAGGCAATTGCCAAGTTCCTGCCATGGATAACTGACATTCAGACTGGATGGCGAAAAAATATTTCTGATGTAAACGGGGAGGGCGCAGAATCCCTCCTCCAAAGACCGAAGAAGTGGAATTTGAATTTGTTGATCTTGGCCCCACCGGCCCATGACCATCCGCCGGAAAATAAAGTATCCGGTCGCCACCACAAAAGATGCGACCAAAGGCCAGGAAAGTTTTTCCTTCCTGTGAAACATCATAATAAGGAATATAAGAGGAAGGGGAAGCGCCGCTTCTTTGCCCAAAAGGGCCATGCCGAAGGCCGCTACTGCCAGCCAGCGCCACTTCAAAGATGATTTTTCAGAATCGCCAGATCTTTCCCAGAACCAGAGGCTTGCCAAGACCCCAAGGCCTGAGAGAAGAATCGACCGTTGTGTAATCCACACCACGCTTTCCGTCTGAATGGGATGAAAAAGAAAAACCAGGGTTCCAATAAAGGCCGGTAAAAAAGGAAAAAATCGGGCTAAGATTAGCCAAAGAAATAGGCCCGCCAGCCAATGAATGAAAATATTCACGAGACGGAATCCCGCGGGATTTAATCCCCCCCATTTTTTATTAAGGGCAAAAGAAAGCGAGGCTAAGGGCCGGTACACATCTTTTCCAATTCGAGTTTGGGAACTGGCGGAGGTGGCCGGATCTAAAAAAAATCTTTTTATCGGAGTCACTTGGTTCAAAGCCGGATTTTGAAGAATGGTCCAAATATCGTCATACACAAAATCAAAAAATAAAGATGGCCCGTAAATGGCCGCGGTAAGAAAAAAAAATAATACTGGCGCACCCCAGAACCAAGAAAAGACTCTTCTCAATCTTTCTTTCAATTTTTCCCTCAATTCATTTTCCCACGCAGAATCGCCCGAAAATGGAATTGAGAACGTCTTCTCCGACATTTTCGCCCGTAATAAACCCGATTTCTTCGGCGGCTTTGCGCACGTCGACGGCGATAGCTTCCTCGGTCTTTCCGCGTTCGGCCGCGTAAATTGCCGCGGCGAGGTATTCAACCGTCTTTTCGAGGTGAGCGATATGCCGCATATTTGTGAGGACTTCCTCCCCTTCCGAGACAGGGATTAAGCTGGAAAGGGCCTCCAAAACAGCGTTTTTCAATTCCGAAAGTCCGGTTCCGTCTTTTGCTGAGGTGGCGACCACCGGAATTCCGGGCCACTTCTTTTTAATAACGTCCATCTCAACTTTCAGGCCTCTATCCAACTTATTGAGAACCACCACGAATGGCTTTTCCTTAAGTGATTTGAAAATATTCTCATCCTCTAATCCGATTTCCTCGCTCCCGTCTAAAACAAAGAGAACAATGCTGGCAAGGTTTTTTGTTTTTTCCGTGCGATCCATTCCCAATTTATCCAGTCGATCGGAGGGTTTTTTTAGGCCGGCTGTATCGCTTAATATAATGGAGAACCCGTCCCAATGAAGTTTTTCTTCCAAAACGTCCCGGGTGGTGCCCGGAATTTCAGTCACAATGGCTCTTTCTTTCGCCAGAAGCGAATTGAAAAGAGAAGACTTCCCCACATTGGCCCGCCCGATCAAAGCAATGTGAATTCCTTCCCGGAAGGGAGCGCTTTTCAAACTAACAGATAAAAGTTTTTCAATTTCATTTGCCGAATTCCCAAGTCCTTTGATCATTATTTTCCGGGGAAGCCCTGGAATATCTTCTTCGACAAAATCCAAATTGGCTTCCAAGTGCGCCAGAAACTCAATAAGGCCACCCCGAATTTTTTGAAGCCGGCGTGAAAGTTCGCCTTCCAAGTGATGGGCCGCCGTTTGTCGGGCCCGTTTTGATCCGGAATGAATTAAATCCGCCACCGCTTCCGCTTGAAGCAAGTCCAACTTTCCATTCAAATAGGCTCGCTGCGTAAATTCGCCCGGCGCGGCGAGCCGGGCGCCCTTGGCCACGCAAAGAGAGAGAATTTCTTTTAAAACAAACGGGCTCCCGTGGCATGATATTTCGACGACGTCTTCTCCGGTATAAGAATGGGGAGCGCGAAAAAGGCCCACCACGGCCTGGTCAATTCTTTCTTGATTGAATTCAATCCAACCGACATGGAGGGTGTGGGATTTGGCTTTCGATAAGGTCGGAAGAGAAGAGTGAAATATTTGATTAGTGATTTTTAAAGCGTCGGGCCCTGAAAGACGAATGACCCCCAGGCCGCCTTCCCCTAAGGGAGTCGATATGGCGGCGATGGTGTCGTTTTGCTCTATCACTTCTGCAGAACAGGCGTCTCCAGCTTCATCATGAGAAGCTTTTGGATCACGATGGTGGCCGCGCTTTGCACAATCCAGTAAATCACCAGGCCGGACGGCATGGAAGCAAACATGAAGGTCAGCATGATCGGAAAAATATACATCATCTTCGCTTGAGCAGGATCCACTGAAACGGTGGTTGTTTTTTGCTGAATAAACATGCCGAGCCCCATCAGGATGGGCAGAACAAAGGTGGAATCCGCCGCGGAGAGATCCTTAATCCAAAACATCCAAGGAGCGCCTCTAAGGTCGTAGGCGGATCGAAGCATTTTAAAAATGGCGAAAAAGATGGGCATTTGGATGATCAAGGGCAAACAGCCCTCCATTCCCATGAATTTCATTCCGTGCTTCTTGTATAGGTTCATCGTTTCGATATGAAGTCTCTGAGTATCCCCTTTATACATTTCCTGAATTTTTTTGATCTGGGGCTGAATAGTCTTCATTTTCAATGAACTTTGAAGACTCTTTTTGGTCAAAGGATACATGAGCAGCTGAACAAATATAGTGAGAACAATGATGGCCCATCCATAGTTGTGTGTGAATCGATTGACGAATTGGAGCGAAGCCAACAGAATTTTTTCAAGAAACCCGTAATCCACCGCCAATTTAAGATCAAAGTCAACTTTTTCCAACATATCCAACTGTTTTGGCCCCACAAATAACTTGAAATCAAGAATTTTTGTTTCCTTCGGGCCGATTTTTTGAGAGATCGGAATAAAAATGGATGGGGGAAGAACCTTGTCGAAAAAGACTTGAGTAGAGGGCACCGTGCCGTTTTCGGGAATGAACGCCGCTAAAAAATGTTCATTGTCCACCCCGACCCAGCGAAAAGGGCCCGGCATGCTTTCATTTTTGACTTTCCCAAAAAAAGCCCCCGGTTTCCAGGAGCGCACTCGATCCACAAGTCCCAAAGCCCGAATTTCAGCCCGTCCATCATTCTTATTCTTAACTCCTTCTGATTTTTTAAACAAACCCCCCGACCAAGTTAATGAATCATTTATGGAAATCTCTTGCTTTGAGGAGTTTTCAAAACTAAACCGAAGTTGGTGCATAAAGGACGCCTCTGAAAGGGTGAGTGTTTTTTTGACTTTAATTCCTTCCGGCAACAATCCAGAAAAAACAATTTGACGTGCGCCCACCGAATCAATTGCAAAGTTGGTTGATCCAAAGCTCTCCAATGGAAGCTGCCCGCCGATTTGTGTGGCTCCGACCAATTCAACCCAATGATTTTTTTCTTTCATCTGCCACGATGTGATTCTGGCGCCTTTAGTTTCGAAAGTGATTATGTTTCTTTCATCTTCCAGCACTTTCAAAATGACCGGTGTCTGATTTTGGACTACTTTTTCCTGAATGGGGATAGCATTCGGGGCCGCGATTTGCGTTTCCGGTGCCGGTTGAGAGGCTACGGTTTGGGCGGGCTTTTTGGGAGGCCCGTATTTGGAAACGACAAAAGCGTCCCAAAAAAATACGAAGGCAATTACAACGATTACGGCAGCAAAAAGATTGAAGTTCTGACTTTTCATAGTTTACTTGTCCTTTTGAGATAGATAGGGATCAAACCCTGAAGATGAAAAGGGATGGCAACGAAGTATTCTTCGGACGGCGTAAAGCATCCCCATAATGACGCCGCGATCAGAAATAGCCGCGCGCGCGTACTCGGAACAGCTGGGATAAAATCGACAGCGCATCCCCGCGTAAGGCGAAATAGCCTTCTGATAAAAGGTAATGAGGAAGAGAACGGCCTGTTTCATAAATAAAAATGTCGCATGGGCAACTCTTCGGTTGGCTCGCAACAGAGAGGCCTTGCTCCGCTTTCCAAAGAAAACGGACAACAAAAAACGCCTGGCCAGACAAAATTGAAGGATGATAAATCCGTCCTGAAAGACACTTCAGGGGTTTATGCTGAAAGGCGTTTGCGTCCCTTTTGGCGCCGGCGGCTCAAGACGCCCCGACCACCCGGTGTTTTCATGCGGGCGCGAAATCCAATTTTCTTTTTCCGGCGCCGGACATTGGGTCGAAATGTTGGTTTCATAATGCGATCCTTTTATCAAAAGGAAGTCTGTTAGGCAAATCATTCAAATTTTTAACAAAAAAAATTTGGAATTTGATTTTTAATTTGACGTTGTGTCATCACTATTCTAAGCTTATCACCTCTTTCAAAGCCTAGACGGATTTAACCTAACAAAAAATGATTTTTCCGTCGAGAAACCATTTAAGAATTTGACTTAAAGAGCGGGGCTTTTTTTGCCCAAAAGGATTTCAAATGATCACTGCCAAAAAATCAGTGGAGGAACTTTGGGAACAAGTCCTCGCAACACTGAGGCCAGAATTAAAAGAAGAGACATTTGACTTGTGGCTGAAGCCCTTGGTTCCCGTGAGATTAGAAGCGGGACTCTTCTCCCTTAGAGTTCCCAACAGATTTTTCTCGGATTGGATCAAAACGCACTATCAAAACCGGATTGAGTTGGTGTTATCTCAAGGGGCCAACAGTCCGGTTAAGTTGGAAGTTGAGCTCCAAGAAGACGAAACCCTCCCTCCCATTCGGCGCGATTTTCCTCTTATTTCCGTCACTACAACTTCTCACCGGGCCCCTTTGTCTCCCTCCGCACATAATAAGGAAGAGGCGAGATTCGAACCCAAGTATGGGTTTGACAATTTCGTGGTGGGCCCCTCCAACCGGTTTGCCGAAGCGGCCGCGGAAGCCGTGGCGAAAGATCCGGGCGGCGCGTACAACCCTTTATTTATTTATGGCGGCGTGGGCCTTGGGAAAACTCATCTTCTTCATTCCATCGGCCGGGCCATTATGCAGAAAGACGCCAATCGCAGGGTCTTGTACGTTCCCAGTGAAAAATTTATCAATGAATTTATCGACGCCATCCGTTTTGAACGGATGAAAGATTTTAGGGCCAAATATCGAAGCTTGGATTGCCTTTTGATCGACGACATTCAATTTCTCATGGGAAAAGATTCGTCTCAAGAAGAATTTTTTTACACTTTCAATACTCTTTATGAATCTCACAAGCAAATTGTGATATGTTCCGACCGGGCGCCGAGGGAAACCAATGTGGGCGATCGCTTAATTTCACGGTTTGAGTGGGGCGTCATTGCCGATATTCAGCCGCCGGATCTTGAAACGCGCATCGCAATTTTATTAAAGAAAACGGATTCGGCGGGCTTGAATGTTCCGGAAGACGTCACGTTGTTTGTGGCCAATCACATCAAAAATAATATACGGGAACTCGAAGGCGCCATTACCCGCATCACAGCCTATTCTTCTCTCACCGGAGCGCCTTTGACCGTGGACACC
>JAKLIS010000240.1 GCA_022709485.1 Elusimicrobiota bacterium
AAAAGGGAATATCACCGTCGTTGAAGAATCTAACAGTTTGGTCGTTACCGACACCCAAGAAGGAATCGCTCAATCTGAAAGGTTAGTGGCTCAACTTGATAAAAAACCGCCCCAAGTCCTAATCGAAGCCAGGATTGTTGAAATTAACTTAAGAGATGGATTCGATATCGGTGTCCAATGGGAATATTACCATGACAACCTTTCTCCAAATAATAGGGCTTTCATCGGAACACTGGCAGACTCTCCTCGCATCTTCCTTGACACCGACGGTGAGAAAATCGGCCCCTCCGGCCCTCCGGGGGGAACCGGGGTGAATCTGCCGGGACCGGTTAGTACCGGCATTACCTTTGGATTCGTGAACAATACCGATTTCTTAACAGCCTCCCTGGCCGCCTTGGTCGTTCAGTCTAAGGCTAAAATTCTTTCCTCTCCGAAAGTTGTCACAATTAATGGAAAGGAAGCCAAAATAGAAGCGGTGCAAGATATCCGCTTCCGAACATCCACGGTAACAGGAACGGGAGTCGTAAGCAATTCATTTACTCTTGTGAGCGCCGGTATAAAATTACAAGTTATTCCGACTATTAATGCCGAAGACCAAATAACTCTTCAAATTAAACCCGAATCCAGCTTCCCGACCACAGAAGAAGTAGGAGCCGGACCCATCATCCGTACCCGCACCGCGGAAACAACCGTCATTGTGAAAGATGGGGATACGCTCGTCATTGGCGGATTAATTGATGATACAGACACGCAAAGTGTTTCTAAAGTTCCGTTATTGGGGGATATTCCCATTATTGGAATTTTCTTCAGAAGCAATTCAAACTCTAAAGCCAGAAATGAATTGCTGGTGTTTGTGACGCCAAGAATAATTAGAGAATAGTTTTCAACCCAAACACAGACTTTTTAATCTCTGTTCCTGAGAATTATTGCTAGTTGCCTTTTAAATCGGTTCCCATTCCGAATTGCCATCCCTTTCATTTCAAGCATTTGGCTGAAACCATTTTGAGGCCTGCGAAAAATACTTTAAAATCCTCTGAATTATGAATAACAATACTGAAACCCTAATTTCGATAATCATTCCAGTTTTCAATGAGGAGAAGAACGTCATCCCCCTTGCCCGCGCGATTGCGGAAACCTGCGCCACAACCCTCCACGAAACCATATTTATCGACGACGGGTCCACCGACGAGACACGAAAAAAATTACAGGGGATTCAAAAGGAAATCCCGAATTTAATCGTTTTGCCCCTTAAGAAAAATTTTGGCCAAACCCCGGCCATGGCCGCCGGTATTCACCATGCCAAAGGAAGCATCATAATTGCAATGGACGGGGACGGACAAAATGACCCCAAAGATATTCCGTCGCTTATTAAAAAAATTAATGAGGGTTTTGATGTCGTCTCTGGATGGAGGGAAAATAGAAAAGATCCCTTCATTTCGAGGCAACTGCCTTCGCGTTTAGCCAACTTTATTATTTCATGGGTCACCGGAGTCCACCTGCATGATTATGGATGCACGCTTAAAGCATACCGGAAAGGGATCATTAAAGATCTCCAGATTGCCGGGGAAATGCACAGATTCCTTCCGGCATGGTGCGCCTGGCAGGGAGGAAAAGTGGCCGAAATTCCCGTCGAACACCACCCACGGATATTTGGGAAATCCAAATATGGCCTAATCCGAATTTTCAAAGTCCTAATTGATCTTCTAACGCTCAAATTCTTTAGCGGATATCTGACCAAACCAAACTATCTATTTTCCGGGATTGGATTCATTACTTTTGCGATCGGCTGTTTGGCTGGATTATTGGCCATCTATGATAAATTCGGACCAGATCTCTACCCGAAATTTCGAATTCCGCTTATGCTTATGTCCGTTTTTATGGGACTCATTTCAGTGTTCCTTGTTTTGATGGGGGTTCTGGCTGAACTCCTCGTGAGACTTTATTTTCAAGCGGGAAATTTAAAGCCTTATAGGCTGGCTGATGAATAATATTTTTAAAATTACGCTGGGGCTCGTCGTCAGCGGAGTTTGCCTATTTTTCGCTTTTAGAGGCTTTAATTGGTCGGACCTCTGGTTTTCAATTTCGACGGCGAATTGGATTTGGCTCCTTCCTTCCTTCGGGCTCATTCTCTTCTCTTATTTCTTAAGGACCTTTAGATGGAAAATCCTTTTGAGTCCAATCAAAGAAATTAAGTTTTCTACCGTATTTATAATTCTTACCTTTGGATTTATGGTCAACAACATTCTGCCTCTCAGGTTGGGAGAACTTGCCAGGGTTTACGGCCTAAAGAAATTAGAAGGCGTCCGGTTTAGCTCAGGATTGGGGGCCGTCGCCCTGGAAAGGATTTCAGACACACTGGGAATCTTATTCGTTATTTTTGTCTCGCTTTCCCTTTTGCCGCGCGGCCAAGTTCCCATTCAATTTTTTGTAGTCATTTTTTTGGTTGCTATCGCGGCCGTCATAGGATTCTTTATTTTTTTCAAAAAGAGGGGAGAAGACCTCATAAAAATCAAAGGCGTTGTGGGAAAAATTTTTCTCTTTATAAAAAATATCACCATTGGGTTCGCCGCCATAGAGTCTCCGAAAAAAATCATTTTGACCGTCGCTTCAACCATCGCCGTGTGGTCAATTGACTGCCTAACTTTGGCTGTTGTCTCCCGGGTTTTTGATTTGAACCTCTCTTTCCAACAAGCGGCCGCGGTGATCATTGGAATTGCCGTCGGCGTTATGATTCCGGCGAGCCACGGTTATGTTGGGACATATGAACTCTTTGCAAAAAACTCAATGGTTCTTCTGGGATTTCCTCAGGGTCCCGCCCTTTCTTTCATCATCCTCATTCATTTCTTTCAATTGGTGGCAACGTACATTTTTGGGTTACCCGGGCTTTTCAAAATTGGTCTCTCGGGAATCAAACTTAAAAATATCGAAGAATCCAATAGTTTCCCTTCAAAACCATGAAAATAACAACCGAACAGCTCTACATTCTTACTTTTGTAGGCGCCTTGGTTTTAAGTCTCATTCTCACCTATGCTGCGCGGGCCGCGGCTATTGTTTTAAATATATTTGACCACCCCATATCAGAAATAAAGACTCACAAAAGGCCGATTCCCTATCTGGGCGGAGTTGCCATTTTTCTTTCTTTTTCCATGACGCTTTTGGGAATTAGGATATTAACTTCTTTTCCGACGGGAACTCTTCGATCTTTAAGAGGCCTTTTAATAGGGGGGCTTTTCCTTTACGGACTGGGGCTTGTGGACGATATTAAACATCATGGACTTCATTATCGAACCAAATTTTTCTTTCAAATTTCCGGGGCCCTCGTGGTGATATTATTCGGAATTCACATTAAATTTATTCAACCCA
>JAKLIS010000241.1 GCA_022709485.1 Elusimicrobiota bacterium
GATCAATATTCGCTTCGTCGGCGGCGCCGTTGCCAGCATTACCGATGCCGGTAACGGCACGGAGCTGGCGATTGTGCGGATGGACCCCATCCAGATCGGCAGTTTTTATCCTACCCGTAAGGAAGACCGGATACTGATCAAACTGGACGAAGCGCCTCAGACTTTACTGCAGGGTTTGTTTTCCACCGAAGATCGGGATTTCTACCACCATTTCGGCGTCTCGCCCAAGGGCATTCTCAGAGCGATGTGGGCCAATGTGAAAGCCGGCGGCATGGTCCAGGGCGGCAGCACCATTACCCAACAGGTCGTCAAAAATTTATTTTTGACCCCGGAAAGAACCTTTAAAAGAAAAATCCTGGAAGCGTTCCTGGCCGTATATCTGGATTTAAGAAAATCCAAAAAAGAAATTTTGACCCTCTATTTAAATGAAATTTATCTGGGCCAAGACGGTCATGTGAGCGTGGCCGGAATAAAATCGGCCGCCCGATTTTATTTCAACAAGGATTTGCCGAATTTGAGCGCGGGAGAATGCGCTCTTATGGCCGGGATGATTCGATCTCCTTATCGGTACAATCCCTTCCTTCAACCCAAAAACGCTGCTCTCCGAAGAGACTTTGTCCTCACCCGCCTCAAAGATTTGGGTGTTGTTTCTATCACGGAATTGGAGGCGGCCCAATCCGAGCCCCTGCCGGCCAAGGCGGTTTCATCCTCTTCCTTCCGGGAACAGGACTATTTTGTGGCCGAAGTGATGCGTCGGCTCATTCCTTTTTATGGCGAAGAGGCCTTGATCCGATACGGCCTCAAAATTCACACCACGGTGGACCCCCTCTTTCAAAAGTGGGCTGTTGAATCGGTCGAAAAGGGTCGGTTTCAGGCGGCCCTTGTCTGTTTGGATCCCCATACCGGCGATGTTTTGGCGTTGGTGGGAGGACGGGATTTTAAGCAGACCCAGTTTAATCGCGCCACTCAAGCGCGGCGACAACCGGGAAGCGCTTTCAAACCTTTTGTCTACGGGGCTGCGCTTGAATTGGGAACCACGATGGCGACGTTTTTATCGGACGAGAAAAAATCTTACGGAGCTGACGAATCGAAACTTTGGACTCCGGAGAATTATAACCGCGTTTATCATGGGACAGTGACGGTCCGGGAAGCGTTGGCGTATTCCATTAATTCCGCCACAATCGATCTCGCCAAAAAGATTGGGCCCAAAGCGGTCATCAATTTCGCGCGGCGGATGGGCATCCAAAGTCCCTTGCGGCCGGACTTGGCCATCGCCTTGGGGGCCTATGAAGTGACGCCGCTTGAAATCATCGCGGCATACGCCCCTTTCGGGAACGGCGGGTTCAGGGTCGAACCTCGGTTTGTGACGGCCATATTGGACTCGAAAAACGATGTTTTAGAACTCCGGTCGCCGGAGAAAAAATCCGTTCTCGATCCCGCGCTGGGATACCTCCTCACTTCTCTTCTTAAAAGCGTGGTTGAAATAGGGACCGCCAAAAACTTGTCTCTTTTGGGTTGGAATTTTCCTTCCGCCGGCAAGACGGGAACCACCAATGATGGAAAAGACGCGTGGTTCATCGGCTATACCCGGCAGTATCTAACAGGAGTGTGGGTGGGTGAGGACCGGAGCCGGCCCGTTTCTCTTGTGGGGGCCAGGGACGCGGTTCCCTCCTGGGCTCATTTCATGAAAAAATTATATCCCCCCGATGCCATGGTGGAGGACTTTGAAAAACCCGGTGAAATTGCCACCCGCGAAATTGATCCCGTGTCCGGAAAGTTGGCCCGATCCGGATGTCCGGAGAGGAAAAAGGAAGAATTTATTCCAGGGACAGAACCCAAAGAGTTTTGTCCCCTCCACCCCGGGGGCATCAAAGGTTGGTTGAAAAAATTATTTGGCTAAGGGGCAGGAGCGGGATAAAAAATGAGGTTTTAAACAGAAAATATTCGGATGGCTCCGGTTTCACCCGGAGCCGTATTTTTTCCACCCACCACCACGAGAATTTTGTCCCCTTTCTTGGCCATTCGGCGGGCGATAAAATTTTTCCGAATGACGGAAACCAATTTATCCAGGGACAAATGACCGGGATTATCGAGCGATTTTATTCCGGAAAATAGACAGAGCTTTCTTTTGATGGAAGGGTCTTTAGCCAAGGCAATGATGGGCATCGAAGGCCTGAACTTGGAAAGACGCTCAGCGGTCGAGCCTGTCGTCGATGGAACAACGATAAATTTGACTCCCAACCGTTCTCCCAGATGACTTGCTTCCTGGACGAACGCATCCCGCAGATTGAAAGAGGATTCAATCCCCGGCTCGAAAGATTTCTCCTTGAGCCCCGCTTCGGTGGCATCAATAACATCTGTTAGCGTTCTCACCGTTTCCACCGGATATTTTCCAAGAGAGGTTTCCCCTGACAGCATGATGGCGTCGGCTCCTTCCAATATGGCGGTAGCAATGTCGGTGGCTTCGGCGCGGGTGGGTTTGGGTTGGTTGACCATTGATTCTAAAACTTGCGTGGCCACGATGACGGGTTTTCCCCGGCGGTGGGATCTTTCCACAATATCTTTCTGAACGGTCGGGATGCGGGCGAATGGAATTTCCACGCCCAAATCTCCCCGGGCGACCATAATTCCGTCGGACGCCAGGATGATTTCATCTAAATTGTCCAATGCTTGCTGGCGTTCAATTTTGGCGATGAGAAAGGGATTTTGGCCGTGTTGCCGGCAGAAGGCTCTCACGCGTTTCATGTCCTCGGCGTTTCCGACGAATGAGATGCCGACAAAATCCACGCCGTTTTTTAATCCAAATAAAAGATGATTCCGATCCGCTTTGGTAAAGGCTTTGAGAGAAAGTTTTGATTCCGGCAAGTTGATGCCATTCCCTTTTCGGACGGTTCCCCCTACGCTCACTCGGCACAAAATCTCGTCGCGCAGAATTTTGACGATTGTTAACCGGATGGTGCCGTCCGCAATATAAATCGGTTGTCCCGCCTTCAGATCTTTATGCAAATTTGGGATGGGGATGGAAATGGTCTTTTTGGCCGGCCGGCGCGTGCCAAAGGCGAGGAAAACTTCATCATTTCTTGATAATTCAACCTCCGCCCCGAATACAGACGCCACCCGCAGCTTGGGCCCCGGCAAATCTTGAAGAATTCCAATGGGTTGCCTGAGAGATCTTTCCAGAGAACGTATGCTTAAGATATTTTGAAGATGGGTTTGGTGGGTGCCATGGGAGAAATTGAGCCGCGCGACATCAAGCCCATTTTGAATTAACTTTTTTTGGATTTTTATGTTCGCAGTGGCGGGGCCTAAAGTGGCGATTATTTTGGTGCGGGTCCAAAGGGATTTCATATACGCGATT
>JAKLIS010000242.1 GCA_022709485.1 Elusimicrobiota bacterium
TCCTTTTTTCGGTGTCTGGACCATAAAGTTCAAACACCAAGGTTGAAAGGACGGGAGGGCCGGGGGGAACTTCCGCCACTTGAAGCCGGGCGCCGTATTTTTCGGCAATTGCCGCGAGAGGCTCCCGAACGGCTTTGGCGATATCATGGCTTTGCCGCTTTCTGTCTTTTCGGGGCGTCAAGTTGACCACCAATCCGGCATGGTGAGGCTTTTGCCGCAAGAAATAATGGCGAACCAAGCCGTTGAAATTATATGGCGCGGCTGTCCCCACATAACTCGTCATTTGTTCAATTTCGGGAATGGTTTCTAAAACGTCAACGAGTTCTTTCACCGCCTCTTTTGTTTTGTCTAAACCCGTTCCTTCCGGCATATTGAGCACCACTTCAAATTCATTCTTGTTGTCAAAAGGCAGCATTTTAACCGTGACGACTTTAAAAAGAACCAGTGAAACGGCGGCGATCAATAAAAACGCCATCCCCAGGAAATACCACCGTCGGGCTCTCGTATTTTCAAGGATAAGCCGCATTAATTTTCGATAAATCCGATCCAGCCAGGATTCTTTCGCGGAGTGAGAGGACTCCGCCGGCCTCCACACCTCCAGCATTTTTACGAAAACCCACGGTGAAACGATGAACGCGATTAATACAGAAAATAACATGGCCAGAGACGCCCCCACGGGAATGGGGCGCATGTAAGGGCCCATGAGCCCGGAAACAAACGCCATGGGGAGTATGGCGGCAATGACCGCCCAAGTGGCCAAGAGGGTGGGATTGCCCACTTCATTAACCGCTTCCACCGCCAGCTTCCACAAAGGCCGCCCGTCCCGCATCATAAAATGCCGGTGAATATTTTCCACCACCACGATGGCGTCATCCACCAAAATTCCGATGGAAAAAATGAGGGCAAAAAGCGTGATGCGGTTAAGGGTGTATCCAAAAAGGTAATAGATCAGAAGGGTCAGGGCCAATGTGACGGGAACCGCCACCAACACCACAATCCCTTCCCGCCAACCCAAGGCGATGGCGATTAAAAGCGTGACCGACAGAGTGGCCAAAAGCACATGGAATAAAAGTTCGTCGGATTTTTCCTTGGCGGTTTCGCCATAATTCCGGGTGACGGTGATTTTTGTTCCCGGGGATAGAAGGGTCTTCTTTAAGGATTCGACGCGCGCCATCACCTCATGGGAGACGGTCGTGGCGTTGGCTCCCCGCCTCTTTGAAATGGCCAAGGTGACGGCGGGAAAGTGGCCTGTAATTTTTTCCTCTGAAGCCGGCCCGGGGGTGAAGAAGGCCTCCTGCTCGGATTCATCGGGGCCCTCTTCGATTCGAGCCACGTCGTTTAAAGTAATGGGCCTTCCGTTTGAAATGCCCACCACAACTTTTTTTAAGTCGTCCGCCGATCGAATGAGCGCGTCCGTTTCGGCGAGAACGGCCAAACCGTCCCGATTGGTGTGTCCCGCGGGAATCCGTTGATTGGCGGCTTGAACAATTCCGGCCAACTCGAGCGGCGAAAGCCTGTGGCGGGACAATTTTTCCGGATCGAAGTGAACTTTTAACTGGCGGCGGCGTCCGCCGATGATCTGGGTTTCCGAAACATTGTTAATAGCGCTGATTTCGTGCCTCAGGGCCGCCGCCTCTTCGCGCAGGCGGGCCCCGTCCTCGTTTTCGCTCCATAGAGTCAACGTCAAAATGGGAACGTCGTCAATGGACCGCGGCTTGATGAGGGGTTGACCCGCGCCGGGCACCAACATGTCGATATTGGCGAAGGTTTTGGTATAGACGCGGGTCATGGCTTCATCGGGATTGGTTCCCACTTTAAACCGAACAATAAAAAAGGCAAACCCCGCTTCGGACGTGGAATAAATATATTCCACCCCCGGTATTTCCCACAATCGTCTTTCCCCGACATTGACAATCCGTTCCTCCACTTCTTTGGCGCTCGCGCCCGGATAGGGGACGAAAATATCGAACATGGGGACGTTGATCTGCGGCTCTTCTTCCCTCGGGAGCTTCATTGTGGCGAACAAGCCGATGAGCAGAGAACCCAAAATTATCAACAGCGTTAATTTCGAACGAATGAAGCTCTGAGCCAATCGGCCGGCGATCCCTAGGTTTGTGTTTTCTTTTTTCATTATTGGGCCTCCAAATGATTTTCAATCTCCGCCACGGCCTCATCGTTTAGGGCCCCTGTGGCCAACTGAAGCTGAGCATAGCTGGAATGGAGTTGGTAAAGAGTTTGAAGATAATAAACATGGGCGCGGACGAGGCCTTCTTCGGCCCTCAAGACTTCAATGATACTTTGACGCCCTTCCCGGTAGAGAGGCCGAAACAATTCCAGCGATTTGTTTGCCCGATCAAGGGTTTCTTTAGCCAAAGGAAGGCTCTCGGAGGCGCCTTTATAACGGCGGAATGTTTGATGAACGTCGATTCGGATCTGATCTTCGATTCCGCTTTTGAACTCGCCGGCTTCTTGAAATTGGGCTTTGGCCGTTTCTTTTCTGGACGAATAAGCGGGGTCCCCTATCGGAAAATTAGACTTAATTCCAATCATTCGGTTGGTTGGATTGGATGAAAAATCATCTGTGTTGGTTTCGATGGAGGCAAAGGCATCAACCTTTGGCCAGAATCCCCGGCCTGATTGTTTATAGGCGATATGGGCGATTTGAGCCTGTTCGTCGGCCATTTTCAAGTCCGGCCTTTGGGTAAGCGCTTTTTCCAAGAGTCCGTTTGGATCGACGGGAACCGCGTAGCCCTTGTCGCTCAGAGATCCTTCAACAAGTAGTTGTCCCACGGGTTGACCGCTCAAAATAGCCAAACTTTCCAAGGCCGCTTCGTGATTTTTTTCAATTTGAATTTTTTGTGTTTCCAGCCCGCCCAATATGGCTTGGGCCGCGAAGAAATCCGAACCAAGCACGAGTCCCCGGGCGTTTAATTTGCGGGCGCTTTCCACTTCTTCTTTGGAGGATTTGATTCGATCCTGAAGGCCCCCTAAGATTTCCCGGTTCAATAGAACCTGTAAATAAGCGTCCACCGCTTTGAGGCGCGTTCTCTGCGAGGCGCCTTCTCGTTGGACTTTGACCTGCTCCAGCGCCATCCCGGTCATTTTTGTATTTGACCTAAGCTCTAATCCGGTGAAGAGAGGAACCCCCAGGACGAGAGCGTTTTTAATGTTGGTCAGATACCCGGGATTATTGAGGGAATCGACGGCAAAATTTTGAGGGCCGAACTTTTGTTGTTCCAGAAGTGATCCGAATACGTAAACGGGATTATCCCCGCGCGTCACGGCGCTTTGAATGGATAATGATGGCCAGTTTGAGGCCCGCGTCTCTTTTTGG
>JAKLIS010000243.1 GCA_022709485.1 Elusimicrobiota bacterium
TAAATGGGAGAGTCTGTGTATGCTTCGTCTGGTTCAAGAGAAGAAACCGTCTCTTTTTCCATTTGAATGGAAAATTCCACAAAATTGGAATCCTCAAAAACTTGAGTTTTCATTTCCCAATCCGGTTCCAGGAATTCTTTGATCAAATTCTTCCATTTAATACTTTGTTCTAAGGTCAGATGGATGTTAAGAACAGAAGTGCGCGCTTTTTCGGCCATAGAGAAAATTTCAGACAATAATATCCGGCCTATCTCTTGGGCACCAGAGGTTGAGGAAGCGGCCAGGTATAGAATGGTAATAACGCGACTATGCAATTCCGAAATCAAAAATCCAACCGGTGCGTTTATCCCGGCCGAATTATTTAATTTCAGAATTAAATGTTCGCCGTGATTGTCACGTAGGATTGATTCCAACTTTTCTCTATCCCATTCCAAGCGGAGGGCTTCAGCCGCGATCTCTATCACAGCGTCGTAATCTATCGGGAAGATTCTGTTGAAAGTGATGTCTTTCTTTTTGGAATTTGGGTCTTTTTCCGGATGATCAGACGAAGAATCATCTCTTCCCCCATCCGTTGACCAGATAGAGGAAAGAAGAAGGGGCGTTGTAAAAAAAATGAGAGTCCAACCATTTTTGGAAATCCAATTTCCTGCCGTCACGAGCCATTGGAAATCTTCCGGAAAAATAAGAGCAGAATTCCAATAGCCCAAAAGAGCAAGGCATGGATAGATAGATAATCCCAACCCAAGAAAGATCCTGTTTCTTTTTTCATTGCGAACCGGTTGGTTAAAGCGCAAATCAATTGCGGGTTGTTTTTCAAGCGGCTCAAAATCTCCGTTGGGGTTAAACAAAATAGTGGTTGCATTTTCATCGTCAAATCGAAGGTGGACGGCTGTGCCACGAGGGGTTCCGGTGGTTTGAGCGGTCACCTGTTTTTTCCAAAATGGCGCCAATCTCCGGGCAAAATTCGTTAAAAGTTTGGACCCTTTTCTTCCCTGTTCCGCCAATGCCAAGGAAACTGAGACATTGAGGGGTTCTTTTTGAAGGGGGGAAAGAAAGAGTTTTTCTCCTTCAAATAATTTTTCGAGGGGGGTTTTTTCCTGCGAAAAAACGCTGAGGTAAGAAGATCCTTTTTCAGAGTCCAGCCGGGTGATTTTGGGGACCACGGTGACAACCGTCCAGCCCGCCGCTTGAAGGCGGCGGTTAATGCCGGAAGAGTGGAACCCGCCGGATATGAGGACACCCTTTTTCCTTCTTGATGAACCCATGACGGTTAAAAAATTTTTGGCCATCGCCTCATCCCGTTTTTCGGCTTCCATATAGAAGGATTCGAAAGGCTTTAGAGTAACACCGTTCCCGGCGCCCAGGGCCCGGTGCCCCGCATTGGTTGTTTCGGAATCAATCGGCGTTGGGAACGGGGCCCCAGGCGCGACTTTCTTATATTCTTCCCATTCCTTCCGGGTCATAGCCAGGTCAATTATTTTTCCAATGAGGAAGAGCCTTTTTCCTTCTTTAACCAATTCTCTTTCAACTTGATTTTTAATGAGGGTCTCAAAAGTCGATTTTTCGAGTTCATTGATTTCCGAAAAAAGGCCTTCGGCGTCAATGCTGTCGCAAGCCCGGTTGTATCTCAAAAAATCTTTCATCCCCGGATAGCGGTCCCAAGGCAAACCTGTTTTTTGACAAATAGAAACGAGGGCTTCATAAAAATCTCGGTGAGCTATTTTTCCCAAACGGAAGGAGAGGCAAAGGTCGATAAAATCAGATTTGTCTGAAGAGGGAAGTTTGGCTATAAGGTCCGATAATAGATTGACGCGTTCTTTTTCCACCCTTTCAAAATTGATGGAATTTTCGAGCCTAAGGCCGGTGATAAAATTTTCAGTATTTTTATATTTCTTTTGAGATCGAAACGATTCCTTCCATAAGAGTTCGACAAACTTCCCCAATTCAAGATTCCCTTCCCGATAAGCCTCGACTTTTTGATCGAATTCCTTTAGGGAGGTGTTTAAAATGGCCTTTTTTGCCCAAAGCTGCTCTTTCTGAAGGCGCCACTTTTTCTTCGCAAGCGGGGCGAAGATGGCGGTTTCCCGGGCCGCTTTAACATTGTTGTTGTAGTGGTTTTCATTATCAATTCCGACGAGGGAAGGGAACTCAGGACCTCCCATTATCCCTGCTTGCATGGCCCCGGACATTTTCTTTTCTTTCAAAAGAAACTCCGCCACTTTACGGATGGTGGCCTGATCCGGATAAGTTTGAAATGAGCGTAAATTAATCGGCTCAAAAGCCCCTTCAAGGCCGATGACATCGACCTGCCTTTTGAGGCTGTCCAAGATAAGACCGATATGATTTTGAGCCTCAGGGTTTAAATGGACATCTTGTATATGAATGACGACATTTTTTTCTTTTATAGAAGACGGGAGAAGAACCTTTCTTATACTGCCATACTCTAATGGAATATCAACGAGAGAGTCAGACACTTTTTTCCCTGTTAGGGCTGGGGCGGGAAAACGGTTCATGAGGGGATCTAAAAGCCTTTCAAAGTGGGTGGGGGAAATCTGTTGGATATTTTTTAATTCTTGAATCCGGACCCGGCGTGTCGACCAAAAGCTGTTTTCTTGCGCATAGGGCCATACCACATTGGTTAAGAAAACAAGAGGGATTAATAAAGCGGGAATTTTTCGAAATGAATTTCTTTCCATTTTTTTAGACTATTTTTCTAAGACAAAAAACCGCTTGATTTTGTGAATGAAATTGATTTTGGAGACATGAATATTTAATCAAAACGGCCTTAATATCCGGGGAAGAAAACGTAAATGACTTGTAACGGTAAGGGCCAAAAGAAGAAGGTGCCGGTGCTGCTAAGATTGCGCCGTCATCCCGTGATGTCTCAGCACGGGCTCTAGGCCGGGATGCCGAGCAGAAAATTCTCGGCATGACGATCCCAATTGCAACCCTTGCAGCACCGGCACCTTCTCTTCTTACAGCTTGAGTTTCTTCATTTCTTCGTCAGCAATGGAGAAAGGTTTGCTGAGGCGTTGCCGGGCGTGATCCCAAGATTCCCACCTTCTTAATTGGTTCAGGACCGCTTTATAGTCTTTGATGGCCTCTGGCCTCTTCCCTAACGCGTCAAAACAATACCCCCGATAAAGCTGAGACCAGCTTGTGAAGGCGTTTTTGGGATAGTTGGAATCGATGGCTTTTGAAAAGTATCCCGCAGCCTCCATAAAACGAGCGTCCCTAAAAAGGCTTGCGCCCATGAAAAAGAAGGCCTGCGGCAAGTTTTCTTTGGAATATGCCCCTTTGTTGACCCGATCCAAAAACGTGGTCGCTTC
>JAKLIS010000244.1 GCA_022709485.1 Elusimicrobiota bacterium
ATTGGGATCCTTAGATGAATCCGTCAAAACCGTGATGGAGCTCCCGTTAAAAAACCAATCCATGGTCGTTTGCGGAAAAAATAAGCGCCTCTTCAAAAAAATTTCCAATATGGTTCGCGGGAATCCGGACATCCATGTTTTTAGTTATGTGAAAGATATGCATCGGCTCATGTGCGCAGCGGACGTCCTTATTTCAAAACCCGGAGGACTCACCTGTTCGGAAGCCTTGGCAAGCCAAATACCCATGATCCTCATTAATCCCATCCCCGGCCAAGAAGAAAGAAATGTTAAGTTTCTTCTCAGACATCGCGTGGCAAGAATCGCAAGAAACCCGGATGAATTAAACCGGCACATTTTAGATCTCCTCAGAAATCCTCAAAAATTATCCATGATGCGCCAGCAGAGCGGCCTAATCGGAAAACCCCATGCGGCCTGGGAAGCCGCCCACCTTATCTTTGAACAGATACAAAATTCTCATTTTCATGAAAGGACCGGCTCATGAAGGAACTTTGGACCGCCTTATTTTTTGAGGCCATTTTGAAATTAAGCCGTCCCCTTCCTGACGCCCTCCGTACTTTATTGTTAAGAGGACTCGGAAAATTTTTCGGCCTTTTTCCGCATGCGCATAAAAAAGCCGTTCAGTTTAATAACCGGCTTTTATTCCGCCTTCATGGCAGGGAACTCGCCAAACGGACCTCGGCTATTTTCCAAAACTTCGCTCTCACTCTTTATGATTTCGCCACCCCCCAAAGCGTTCAAGTGGATGTTCCCCGTCAAAAAGAATTGAAAGCTTGGCGGGATAAATATGGCGGAATGATGCTTCTCACTTTTCATATGGGCCAATGGGAATTGGGCGCGCGCCTTTTGAGCCAATGGGGATGGCCCGTCACGGCTATTTTCCAGCCTTACACCAACCCTCATTTAAAAAAGACCATTGAAAGCCGGCGGGCGCCGGGAATCGAATTTATCCCGGTGGGCAAAGGCGCCTCCGCCGCTGTGACACGCGCTTTAAAAGAAAAACGGCTGGTGGCGATGCTCGGAGATCACGCTTTCGGAGAAGATGGCATTTCCGTGAATCTTATGGGTCACTCCGTTAAATGGGCGAAAGGACCCATACTCCTGGCCGTTAGAGCGCAAGTTCCCATCGTGGTGGCGTGCATCGCGCGGGTGGGTCAGAGCCGCTATCGAACATTCATTGAAGACATCATTATTCCCGCGGAAAAATCTCAAATGGAAGTTCAGCGGCTGGCGCAATGGGTGGCGGATAAATTTGCAGATTTTTTAAAAAATCATCCGGCTCAATGGTATTATTTCGCTCCGTTAAAACTCATGCCTCCCGCCACGCCGCATGAAATGAGGGAAAAAGAGACGGAAAGCGAATTGGCAAACGTCTGATTCGGGGGCAGAAATTCGATCGGAAGGACTCAAGTTCTAAATTAATTTTCGGGGTGTAGCTCAGTTGGCTAGAGCGTCCGCCTCGGGCGGAAGGCCGCAAGGTTCATTAATTTTTTCGGGGTGTAGCTCAGTTGGCTAGAGCGCTTGGTTCGGGACCAAGAGGCCGCAGGTTCAAGTCCTGTCACCCCGATTTTTTTCTGTGCAAACTCAAGCCCGCGTCAATTATTTCCGTCGGTTAAAAAAGAGTTTTGGAAACCAGGTTTTGTTTTCTAGAATCAGGAAAATATGAAAGACAATTTAGATCCGGTTACACTATACTTCCAGGGAATAAAAAATCTCCCGGCCATCGCCAAAGAGGAATTTGAAGATCTTTGGAAACGCGCCACAAAAAACGACAAGGTCGCCAAAAAGCGGCTCATTGAGGGGAACCTCCGGCTTGTGATTCCCATCGCGAAAAAATATTTTCGCCCGGGCGTCGACTTTTTGGATTTGATTGAAGAAGGAAATCTCGGCCTCATGCACGCTGTTGAGAAATTTGATTATACCCGCGGATTCCGATTTTCCACCTACGCCGCCTATTGGATTGAGCAAGCCGTCCGGCGCGCGATTGATGAACAATCCAAAACTATTCGCATCCCGCCGCACGCTTGGGAAGCGCTTCGCAAATGGCTTAAGGAATGGGATCAGCTTCATGGGGCCTTCGGCAGAGATCCAACCCTTTCCGAAATGGCTCGCAAGCTTCATTTATCCTCTCGGCAAATTCGCGGCGTATTGGATGCCGCCGAAGCCGCACGCGGCCTCGAAAGCCTGGAAACCCCGTTGGGTGACGACGAAGATCTCTTTGTCAAAGACATCGTGGCCGAGAAAAAAGAATATTCGCCGGACAACGTCCTATCGGAACTCCGGATGCGCGATGAACTTGAAAAAGCCATGGGAAAAGTGGGGGACCGGGAACGCAAAATTCTTGAAATGCGCTTTGGCCTGAATGGAAATGAAAGAATGACGCTGGAACTTGTCGGAAAAAAACTCCGCCTATCGAGAGAACGAGTCCGACAACTCGAAGAAAGAGGTCTTCAGCGTTTAAGGCGGGCGGCCCAGCGCATGGGACTCATTTAACCCTTCCAATGCCGAACTTGGCCAACATTGATTTAAAAACGCATATTCGAAGCATTCCTGATTTTCCCAAACCCGGCATTTTATTCCGGGATATTACAACCCTTCTCAAAGAACCCCGCGCGTTTAATCAGGCCATAGATCAACTCGCCCAGCATTTTCAGAACAAGGGAATTAAAAAGGTGATCGGGATTGAATCACGGGGTTTTTTAGCGGCGGCGCCGGTGGCCTATATAATAGGAGCAGGTTTTGTCCCGGTTCGAAAGAAAGGAAAACTCCCCTATAAAACAACCTCTGTTACTTATGAATTAGAATACGGGCAGGACAGCCTGGAAATCCATCTGGACGCCATTGAAAAAGGAGAAAAAACCATTATTATTGATGACCTCTTGGCCACCGGCGGAACCGCCAAAGCCACCTGCGATCTGGTCCGGAAATTGGGGGGAAATGTCGCGGGGATGGGATTTCTTATCGAACTCAACGACCTCAAAGGCCGCGACCAATTGAAAGGATTAGACGTTTTTTCACTTCTGGATTTCTAAAATTGCCCATCAAAAGAAAATCTATTCCTATCAAGTCCGGTATTCAACGTTTGTATCTCTGACAGCCTCTATAAGCTGTTCAATCGTGTGGTCGTTTCTATTTTTGAACTGGTCTTTTTTAACGTTATCTCTTAATTCGATAATGTCTCGAATGGCGGCATCCGGCCATAGGGGGGGAAGTTGTTCCATATAGAGATGCGACGGACCTTTCACATTTAGAAAAATTTCTTGAATCGCCTTCTTGGCTTCTTTTGAAGTCATTGAGTTATGACGCCATTT
>JAKLIS010000245.1 GCA_022709485.1 Elusimicrobiota bacterium
GCCGCCTTCCAGTTTTTTTTGAGACACCCGAATCAGATGAGTGATAACCCGGATCGCCCGGGATTTTCCCTCTTTTTTCCATCCAGATTCCTGAAGCCAATTAAAGAATTCATCCGCCGTAAAAGACCCCAAATCAAAATCCTCCAGATCGTCTTCTTCCGTCAGCTTTAACGCCCGGCTTAAAGCCCCCCCCGCCCGCTGAGAGATGTCTTCCGCGGCATCAAAAGCCACCTGGTGGTTTTGCGTCAGCCACGCAGCAATTTCTCTCTGCGAAATGGCCGAAAAACGCACGCAAGCGCACCGCGATGGAATGGTGGGCGGAAAATTTTGAAGTTGGGTGGCGAGTAAAATAATTTGCCCGTTGGGCGGAGGCTCCTCCAGAACTTTTAATAGGGCGTTGGAGGCTTCGACAGTCATTTTTTCGGCATCCTCCACAACCACGATCCGCCTTTTCCCCTCGAGGGGTTTTAGCCTCAAGAATTTATCGGCCTGGCGGATGGATTCAATTTTCACCGCGGTCTGGCTTTCCTTTTTCTCCCCCAAGAAAGCCGCCTGGCGTTCCATATTCACAATCAATAAATCCGGATGGTTTTGAGAGTCGACCTTTTGACAGGCGCGGCACGCGCAATCTCCCTCGAAGGAAACCTTGTTATTCTCCAGGCAAAAAAAGGCTTTGGCTAGCTCTTTCGCAACGGCCTTTTTCCCCACTCCTTCGGGCCCTAAAAACAAAAGGCTGGGGCTCAAAATCTCTTTTCTCAAGCCGTGAGTCAGATACCGAACGACCCGTGGATGCCCGAAGATTTTCATAATGCGAATTTTCTCAAAACAGAAGACCGAATTAAACCCTGCGTTTTTCCAATAGATTCTTGAACACGAATAATTTTTATCCGATTTTTTTCTTTCCTGGCCAACAACAAATAGGCTTTCCTCACTTTCTTTTGGAAAGAGGATCCCTCGTTTTCCAATCGATCTCCTTTTCCCGATTTGTTCCGCGCCAGGGCCTTGGAAAGTCCAACGCCTGCCGGCAGATCAAGCAAGAGCGTTAAATCCGGCCGGGTGCGGCCCGTGGCGATGGCGTTCAACTTCCGCACAAACTCAAAGGTCAGCCCTCGCGCGCCGCCTTGGTAAGCGGTGGAGGCGTCCATGAACCGATCGGAAATCACGATAATCCCTTCTCGGAGTTTCGGCTCAATGACCGAGGCCACATGTTCGGCCCGGGCCGCCTCATAAAGCAATAATTCCGTCAGAGGGGCCATTTTCAGCCGTGGATCTAAAAGTATTTTTCGAATCAGTTCAGAAACCCGTCCGCCCCCGGGTTCTCGCGTCACAAACACGCGGTGGCCTCTCTGAACGAGCCAATCCCGCAACATTTTGACATGCGTGCTTTTGCCGGCTCCGTCGGTCCCTTCAAAGGTGATGAATATTCTTTTTTTCTTCATAAACAAGATTAGAAATGTGATGGTGAGATTAGTACAAAAATAGCCCTATGGGGGACTCCGGTTTAGATGTGAATTTGATAGGAGATGGTTTTGATGTCAGAAATTAATTTTTCAACGGCAGCGGCGTTCTCGGCTTGGCCGTCGGCCCGGACTTTTTTGGCCAATTGATCCAAATCAACCAAGACTTTCTCAACGGCATCTCGGTCTTTTTTCACTTTAAGACGGAGACTCCCGAGCGCTTCGGTAAATTCATCGGCCACCTCTTTAAATTCATCCCATGCTCGAAGATTCACGCGGGCCGTGAGATTTCCATTTTTCAACTCTTCCAATGTCTTCTCGAAACGGTAAACCGGGCCGGCAATGAGATGGGAATACATGAGTAGAGCGGCAAAAATGACAGCCCCTGCCAGCCATCCCGATTTTGCAACAATTGAATTCATGAGTTTTAAATTTTCAATGGCCTGGGGTTCGACCAAAAGACCGGAATTGATCAATTGTTGAGAAGCCCAATATCCCTGAAGCCACATCACCAATCCGCCAATGCCGAAAAAAGCGATTAAGAGGCCTGAAAATCGTAATTGGAAACCGAGCTTAATAATTTTGATGCCGAATAACCGGCTCGGTCTTTTTTTTGCGGGTTGAACAGAGGCCTGCAATTCCTCTTGAACCATAACTAAAACCTCCTCAATCTACACCATCGCTTCAATTAACCACAAACAAGAGTTAATTGCACCCTTTTTCTTTATCCTTAAGTGTGATTTTTTTCACAACTGAAGACTCTTATGATAAAAATCACATCAAAATATCAGATCAGAGTCTAGATTCTTTTAAAAATCCAAGTTACTATATTTTATATGCTAAAAAAATCATTCCCCTCCCGGTTTTTCCGCGCTCGGAACCTATCTCAACAGGGGCTCACACTTGTTGAAGTGATTGTCGCCACAGTCATTTTAACCGTCGGGGTATTGGCGTTTTTAGGGGCCATTGGAAATATAACCAAAAGCATTTACCTCACCAAATCCAAAAGTATCGCCACAAATTTGGCTCAGGAAAAAATCGAGTCTCTCAAGAACATTTCCTATTTCAGACTTTTGGTCACGACTGCATCCGCCGTCTCTTCTGAACCGGGGATCCCCACCTATACTTATGATACCTCCTTTTATCCGCCGGAGATTTTGACGGTGGGCCAGATAACTTTTCAACGCCGCGTTTTCATTCAAAAAGTAACTGAAAACGCAGGTGTTCTTGAACCCAATTCTTGGTGGGAAAATGACACGGGCCTTAAACAGGTTACCTCGCATGTTATTTGGAAAGAAGGCATCAAATGGAGGTCAGCTAGCCTTTCAAATCTGCGCGAAAACCCGGATAGAAAAACAATTGATGCCAAGTTTATTGGCACGGTCAAATCTGGAATTAACCCTTTATTAGAAGCGACTATCGTTATCATGCAAAACCTTCAACTGAAAGATAAGACAGATGCGGCCGGAACATATGACATTAACCTCAATAAAGGGAGCTATGGACTCAAAGCGTCCAAACTTGGTTATTTTTCTTCAATTATTGAGCAAAGCATTGATTCGGGAGAGACAAAAACCGTCGATTTTAATCTTTCTAAAATGGGAGAAGGTTCGGTGAGCGGCTTGGCTTATCTTTTAAATCATTTATTGATTTCAAAAGTGTGCCCAGCGGCCGAGGGGGACGAACAACTTGAGTTTGTTGAAATCTATAATCCCACCAATAAGACTTTCGAAATGCTAACAGCCACTGGAGCGGTGACTTATTTTGTTGGATTTATGAAAACATCAGACGGCTCGGTCACGTTTATAAATCCTCAAGCCACAACAAAATACATGAGAACCTTTGTTCCCCCGCATGGGTATTTT
>JAKLIS010000246.1 GCA_022709485.1 Elusimicrobiota bacterium
TTTGTTAAAGCCCTCGCTCCTTATGCAAGAGTCAATGAGATTATCCCCGGTCTCCGAGAGACAAGCCAAACTATCTATTTGATGCAAGACATCCACCTTCATCATGAGGCCCAAACCAATATTGCCCGGTCAATTGAGGCCTTAAGCGGTGCCATTCAAACTCTTCCGTCTTCTACGTCCCTTTTAGTGGGATTGGAAGGTGGAGATTTTCCTCGAGCGGATTATTCTTCTTATTTACAAATTCCAAATAGAAAAAATTTCCGGGAAGTCGCCGAAGCCATGCTTAAATATAACCTCATTAATGGGATTGAACTGGCCGCCATCGGACATATTTTCGACGGGGACCGCCCCGTTCAATTGCCATTCGATGTGACCGGAATTGAAAATAAAGCAGAATTTGAAAACCACGTCAAAATCCTTCAGGCGTCGGAAAAGTATAAACCATTAGCGGGGGCGGCATTGGAGGATTTAAGAACCGTATTGCTGGAGCTTAAATCCCGTTTTTATTCGCCCGGACTGAATCAATTGGACTCTCAAACCGAGGCCTATCAAAAAGGTGCTTTAAGTGTCCCAGATTATGTGGCTTTTTTGAACACTGTTGTCCCAACCACTCAAAAAGAGACATTGCTATTCCTCAAAACGCGCGAATTAGAAAAAACAATCGATTTTAAAAAGGTCGAATTGGAGCAAAAACAGCTTTTGCGCAAATTATTGAACAAGGTCGCAGGAAAAGACCTTGAAGCCCTTTTCAATTTAAGCGCCGCATTTAAATGGGGGGCGGAAGGAATGGAGAGCTATTTCCTGCTCTTAAAGCGTCTTTGCCGCCAAAACAATGTCGATCTCACTCTATATCCAGAGATGGGTAAGTTTGTCCGCTATATTCAAATAACGGAGAACCTTCACCCCGATATCTTCTTTGAAGAAGCAATCCAAATGGAAGATAAAGCTTTTGACAAATTGGCCCAAACTAAAAAACAAAAAAAAGTGGTCAAAATATCCAAGTCTTATTATCTTTTTAAAAAACTGGCCGACCGCGCCATGACGGAGAATGAATGGAAGCGGCTCGAGAATAAGCGCAAAACCGGTTTATCCCTATTGGATGAACTTAAGGATCTTCAACGCTCCCCTTCGATACCCCTCTTTCACATGGAAAATAAGTGGGCTCTTTTTGAAAAATTTTACGCGTGTGCCGCCGATCGAAGCCAAACCATGGCGGCCAAAATGATTCACGAAATGAAAACAAGCGGGAAAAAGGCCGGTCTTTTGGTGACGGGTGGATTTCATGCCAACGCCATAAAAGAAATATTGGTCAAAGCGGGCTTTAACGTGGTTCTTTTATCTCCACGGGTTTATTCAATTGATAAAAGCACTCTTTCCTCTGTGGAAATTTTGGCGTCCGGGCGTGACCCATTGGACCGGTTTTTCACCGGTGAAAGACTTTTTATTCCCACTCGGCCCTTGGCTTCCACGGGAGATCATTTAACATTGGACGTTGCCCAGGCTCTAGGAGATATCCATAGAAGTGACGCGCTCCTTCCCACGGGATATTCTTTAGACCATCACGTCTCCGCTTCCTTATATTCCGGAAAACAAAACCACGACGAAGCCGTCATGAAAGTGGGAGATAAAACCTATCAATTAAAAAGAAGTTTCGGCTCCCATCAGAAGAAAAGGGGCCGCCTGAGATCCGAGACTTTAATGGCGCTGGTCGCAGTCGGATTAACTGGAACCTTATTCGCTTTGGGAGGGACTCATTTATTAGAAATCCGCTTGGTCGCATTTTTGGTTTTCACTTGTTTAATATTGATCGGCTTAATTCTTTTTGTTGCTTCAATACATGTTCAAAAAAATAAAGTCTCTGAAGACAATCCCGCTCAAGACGCCGCTTCCTCAAGCGAATCGGTTCAACCAGCCCCCGCTCCAAAAGCCGTCGAAAATCCCCAAGCCGAATCCGGTCAAAGGAAGAAATCTGTCAAGCGCAGTCGGAAATTAGAATTAAAAATATCGGATGAGGATTTTAATTATTTGCTTGAAAATATTTTTAATCGACATCTAAAAAATCCCGCGGTGAAAAGTGTTTTTGAAACTTTTGAGGAATACAAAACCCGGCTTAAAAATGAAGTTTTCTCTTTGATGTCTTTTCATATGACTTATTGTCAGATGATGGGTAACGACCCGACCCTCCAAAAAGCCCTAGAACAAATTTTAGAAATGAGGCCAAAAAAAGAAAGTGACTCCATTTATTCCTTGGTTCATAGATTGTTTGAATTTTGGCGAGACAACCAAACTTATGTTCATCCCTGGTTAAATTCGGAAGATTTGCCTCTCCAATCCCCATCCATCGCCGATTTTTTCCAATGGCTGAATAATCGCTATCGATTGACCGCTTCTTCTATGGCCAAAATGGGACTTTTCTTTTTGCGCGAACACGGCAGGGCTCCCAGTCACCGTCGTTCTATTCCGCCGGGTGATCCCAACAAATGGGAAAAAGAAAAGAAAGAAATTGCTTCTCTTCTAAAGCCCGTGCGGTTGCTCCCTCAAAAAATTTTAACCCAAACGCAATGGGGGGTTCTCAGCCAAATCCTCGAATTAACCGATGTTCAGGAGTCTATACGCCAAGAAAATCGGGAAAAAATATGGAAAGAATTGAACCACTTAAGTAAAGAATTTAAAGAATTGTTGTCTTTGGTTGAATTCTTGAGCGAACCGCATAATACCGACGCCGACAAAGCGGCAGCCACATCAAAAATAGTGGTGGAGGAATTGGTGCGCTTTTTCGTGAACCCGGAATTCCGACCCAAAATTGAACAAACTATTGGAAAGGCAATCGGCCCCGAATCCCTTCCGACTTTGTTCGCATTTTTCAAGGCATTGATTGAATTTTTGGACCAAAACAAAGGTAACCCCGGAATCGCCATCCACGAATTGGTAACCCCCGTTTATTTGGGGGTTTTCATTTATGGTTCATTGGTGAATGTTTTTGGAGGGTCTTTTGTTTCGGGTTCTTTTCTGGCGCTCATAACATGGGCGTCTTATTCAATCTACCGTCGTCAGTTCAAGGAAGTGAACCCCTCCATTTTGCCCATTCAAATAAAGCCGCGCCTCCAAGAATTAATTCCCAATTTGAACGCTCGGAAAATTTTGAATTATCGCCGCGAAGTAAAAATCCAAAGTGACATGCTTGTTCAAAAAGAAAAATCAAGCGGGACAACGCTTTACGACTTATTAATTCCCTTACTGGCCGGTCTAATATGGGGCGCTTATGCGGGAAATGGAACGGTAGGCTTGCCTTTATGGGAAGCGGTATCGTCCAA
>JAKLIS010000247.1 GCA_022709485.1 Elusimicrobiota bacterium
TCTATTAATAAAGGGGAATTCCAGGATTGCCGTTTTGCCGCGGGCCATTTTTGGTTCGACTGGTATCCTGTCAAGGCGGGTAAATACTCTCTTATCGTGCGACTAAAGAAGGGGGGGAAAGGACGGCCAATTACCGCGGAACCCCGAACCTGCCAGGTCGCCAGCTAAGATCTTTAGAAAATATCCCTGACCGTCTTAAGTGAAAGCGCAAAAGGAAAACCTCCTTTTGCGCTTTTTATTTAGTAATATCACGCCTCTTTCCTGTCAAATTCCTTGAAAATTTGCCCTTTTTGGGCTTCTTGAGGTCAAAACTATGTTTTCAGCCAAACAGAAAGGCCGTGGAAAAGTGCCGTGGGTCATTGGACATCGGGGGGCCATGGGCCATGCCCCTGAAAATACAATGACTTCTTTTGAGCTTGCTTTAAACTTGGGGGCGGACATGCTGGAATTTGACGTCCGGATTACCAAAGACGGCATCCCCGTCATTGTGCATGACGCCAACCTGGATCGGACATCCAACAAGCCCCTAAACGTGGCGGATTTAAACGCTCAGGATATATTGGAATTAGACGCTGGATCTTGGTTTGACCTACGTTTTGCGGGAGAAAGAATCCCTCGATTTTCTACTCTTCTCAAATGGAGCCAAGAGAAAAAGACCAAAGCGGGCGATCATTTGGCGTTTTTTGTGGAATTAAAGGTGGATGGAGATGAACGCCGCCGGGAAACCTTGGTCCGGGCGGTCGTCAAAGAGCTAAAAGAGTTTAAATTTTTAAACAGATCGGTTCTTATTTCATTCGATGAACCCGTGTTATTGGCCGCCCGGAAAATTTGCCCGGAAGCCGCCACCGGATATTTATATTCCGACAATTTGTACGACGCCTTGGACCGCGCGAAGCGTCTCAAAACAAACCATATTCTTCCTCGCAAAGATCGAGTTACCGGGGATCTAGTAAAGGAAGCCCATGCTGCCGGGATGGCGGTTGTGGCTTGGACCGCCGATAGGCTTGATGAGTTCAGGAAATTGGTCATCTGGGGGGTTGATGGCGTCGCCACCAATTATCCCGATCGCCTGATCGAGTTTTATAAACGATAAACCGTTGGCCTTTGTTGAAATCACCACCGATATTGCTTCCCAAATAAAAGGAAAAGCCCTCGAACTCGGATTCGATCGAATAGGTTTTTCAGCTTCCCCCTCCGTACGTTCCTTTCCTACCGCGAAAACCATTGTCAGTTTGGGCATCGGCTATTTCCCTGGTCGTTTGCCTCCCAAGCCGGGGCCTGGATTTGGGCGGGTCGCTCGGTTTGCCTGGGGTCGGGATTACCACGGTGTTATCAAAGAGAGGCTTCTGAGACTTGCCGAATTTCTTGAAAGGGAATTGGGATTCGGACGACCTCTCAAATTTGGAGCCGATGCCATGCCTCTTTTGGAAAAACCCGCCGCTCAAGCCGCCGGATTGGGATTTATCGGTAAGAATTCACTTCTCATTCTGCCGCGGTTCGGGTCATGGGCTTTTTTAGCGGATTTTATTTTGGAAAATCCGTTGGCGGAGAACGAAATCCCCAAAACCTCAGGAATGGGCTGTGGCGCGTGTCAGCATTGCCGAGAGTCGTGCCCCACAGGTGCCCTTGAAACTCCCCATCAATTAGATCACGCTCGTTGCATATCGTTTCTCACCATCGAAAATAAAGGGGAGATTCCTGAGGCGTCGCGCAAAAAATTGCGAGATTGGATTTTTGGATGTGATGAATGCCAAGAAATCTGTCCCTTTAACACCGATGAAAACCCCAAGAAAAATTTATGGCCTGAGTTTGAACCTCATCAAGGACCGGGGCCATGGATCTCTCTCGAAGAAATACTGAGGACGCCCGACTCGGCCGCCTTTAAACAGCGATGGAAAGATTCGTCACTTATGCGCGCTAAAAGAAAAGGTTTGATCCGAAATGCCTGCGTGGCAGCCGGGAATTCCGGCGATTTGGGATTGGTTCCGGCGCTCAGAGCTTTATTGAACGACTCCGAACCCCTTATCCCCATTCACGCCCGTTGGGCGTTGGACCAATTGGAAGGCGAATAACCATGCGCTCCGCCAAAACAAAAGCAACCCAACTCATTGAACAGGAAATTGAACGATTCGGACCCATGCCGTTCGCGCAATTTTTGGAGATCGCGTTATATCATCCCGCTTATGGCTACTACAGCCGGAAAACCGATCCGCGGGGCCGTCTGGGGGATTATTTTACGAGCGCTCAAGTCTCGGGGTTATTCCCAAAACTAGTAGCGGAGACGCTGGGCGCAATGATGAATACTATAGAGAGTGAACAATTCTCAATTATTGAGATGGGCGCGGGTTCCGGTGAAATTTTGGAAGGCGTCATATCCGCTCTTCGCGAAAAGAGATCCTTAAAAGGGGTGAAAATCTGGGTGGTCGAGAGAAGCGCTCGGGCGCGTGAAACATTGTGGCGGCGCCTTTCGCGGTTTGCGAAGTGTGAAATCATTTCATCGCTCGATGAGATTGAAATGGTCGGCGGCCTTGAAGGGTGTATTTTTTCCAATGAGTTTTTTGATGCCCTTCCCTTCCATCGCTTGCGAAGGGGTTCGTCTGGATGGGAAGAAATTTACGTGTCTCTCTCTGGCGGCGAACTTGAGGAAACAACAAAACCTCTTTCAAATTCGGAATTAGCAAATTGGACTTCCGGGTTGGAGGAGAAATTTGAAGAAGGCCAAGAAATTGAGGCCCGGCCTGGATTTGAGAACCTATTTAAAAACTGGGGATCAATTTTTAACCGGGGATACATCCTGTCGTTTGATTACGGCTACCCGCGTTCAGAGCTTTATCATCCCATCCGAATGAAAGGGACATGGCAGTGTTTTCATCATCACAAAATAAATCAAAACGCCCTCACCCATATTGGTGAGCAGGATATCACGGCCCATGTGGATTTCACCCATTTGAGTTTGGCCGGTCAATCCGCCGGATTTATGCCACGGCTTCTTTGCTCGCAGGGATTGTTTCTGGCCCATGCCGGCCAGAAAATCTTAGAGAGTCTTGTCGGCGGACCCGCCGGCCTTAAAAATCGAAGCGCCATTCAACAATTGATTCACCCGGACGCCATGGGCGAGCGCTTTCAAGTCCTTCTTCAAACACGGGACGCCGACCTTCCGGCTGGCTTTGAGACCATTCCCAACCGCCTCCGGGGAAGAAGGGGTCACCCATTAGGAGTCCCCCGTCAAGGGGTGCATAGAAATCCCGCTAAAGAATTCGTCCTGCATAATTCTTCTATAAATCTGTC
>JAKLIS010000248.1 GCA_022709485.1 Elusimicrobiota bacterium
TGAGTTGAAAGACATCTAAAGCAGGAGAAGAAAAAACCGGCAATTTTTTGGGCTCAAGCTTTTCTGAAATGTTTCCATCTTTCGGATGACCCGGTTCCGTGGGTTTAATGGGTCTGGCATTGGCCGGATCGTATTTAGGTAAAGATACTTCCTTTTTGGACATATCAAGAATGGTCTGTTTGACAGGAATGTCCGGAACTCCCCTGACAATTTTTGGCGCGGACGCCGGCCTTGACATCAGGCCATTCATAGCGGGAGCGACTTTCACAACGGGGACCTTTTTTTCTCTCTTTTCCGACGTCTCGTTTTTGGCTCTGCGCCAATCTCGCCAATCGGCCACAATCACTTCCCTCAGTTTCACAATCAACTCCCCGGGCGAAATCCCGGCGAGCAAAGAGGATAGCGTCGCTGTGATTCCCCCCACCACAATCCAACTCCCAACATTTCCAAAGAGGCGGAAGAAAAAATCCTTTTCTACTTCTCCGATAGCGCCGCCGTAATTTTCTTGCCAGACGGCCTCGCCCACCAAAGAAAAAAAGACCAGGAAGTTGAAAAAGAGAGCGGCAGGGAGAATAATGCGCAATACTTTCGGCTTTTTGCCAGCGTGAAAAAGGAGCCAAATGCCGAAATAGCCGACAAATAAAGGAAGGAAAAAACGGCCCAAACCGACCATCCAGCCCAGAAATTGCGCGGTTTTACGACCCCACAACCCCGAATATTCGGGCGCCACCACGCAATAGAAGGAGAAAAGCCCCAGGAAGACGAGAAAAATGGCAATCCAATCAACTTTTTTTTTGGATTGCGCTTTATTTTTGAGCCTGGCTCTCAAAAAAAATTTATTTTCCCTTGGACGCATTTTTAAGCCGATTCGACGAGAAACAGGGTTTGATTTGCTTCGACTGGTTTCCCGTTTTCGACGAGAATTTTAAGAATTTTTCCGCTGCATCCGGCATTTATTTCATTCATCACCTTCATCGCTTCAACGATGCAAAGCGTTTTTTCCGGTGTCACCGAGTCCCCCTCCTTAACAAAAGGAGGCGATTGTGGAGACCGGGCCCGGTAAAAAACGCCCGCCAACGGAGATTTAACCGTCAGGCCTTTTTCTTCTGTTTTCTCAGGCTGCTTCGCGGATTTCTTGGAAACAGGGGGCGAATTTAAAAGCGCCATGGCCATCTGGTGATAGCGAGGATCCTTAACCAATTTTACTTGGAAAGAGCCTTGTTTAATTTCTAGCTCATGGAGGTTTTCCTCCTCCATGAGCGAGAAGAATTCTTCTAATTCGTTCTTATCTTTTTTAGCCACGTCTTCCTCTGAAGCCCCCCTTAGAAAAAGAACGGCCCCCGCGATCATCTCGCGGCGGACGCCGTTCACGATCATAAGCGGGCTCCACATATCCTTCCGGCGCCTGCATGCACGCCTTTCTGGAAAGGTTTACCCGTCCTTGGCTATCAATTTCGACCACTTTTACATCGAACTCGTCTCCTTCTCTCACAACGTCTTCGACGTTTTCAACGCGTTTGAAGTCGAGCTGGGAAATATGGACCAAGCCTTCTTTTCCCGGCATAAACTGGACAAATACGCCCAGTCGCGGCATGATTTTAACGGCTCTCGCGTGATAGACCTTCCCCACTTCGGGAACCGCCGTAATGCCTTCCACCATTTCCTTGGCGGACTGAACGGCTTCGGAGTTTTGGCTCGATATGAAAACCCGCCCGTCATCGTCCACTTCAATGGTGGCGCCCGTTTCTTCCTGAAGGGCCCGAATGTTTTTACCGCCGGGACCAATCAGCGCGCCAATTTTGTCCACAGGAATATTAATGGTGACCATTTGAGGCGCGTATTCGGATATTTTATCTCGGTGCACGTTGAGGGTTTTGTTCATGGCTTCAAGAATGTGAAGCCGGGCCAATTTGGCATGGTGAAGGGCTTTTTCCATGATATCATGAGTGACACCGCCAATTTTAATATCCATTTGGACGGCAGTGACCCCGTCTTGAGTTCCCGCCACTTTGAAATCCATATCGCCCATAAAGTCTTCCAAGCCGATGATGTCGGTCAAAACGGCCAGTTTGTCTCCTTCCTTTATTAAACCCATGGCCACACCGGCACAGGGTTCTTTGATAGGCACACCCGCGTCCATGAGAGACAAGACGCCTCCGCAAACCGACGCCATAGAGGAAGATCCGTTCGATTCCATAATGTCGGAAACGACGCGGATGGTATAAGGAAACTCTTCAGCTGTGGGTAGGAGCGGCTCAATTGCGCGCCGCGCCAGGAAGCCGTGGCCAATTTCTCTTCGGCCGGGACCCCGTTCCGGACGGGCTTCACCCGTTGAAAAAGCCGGAAAGTTGTAGTGCAGCATGAACCTGTCCTTATATTCACCCAAAATATCATCAATTATTTGCATGTCTCCTGGAGTTCCGAGCGTCGTGGTCACTAGAGCTTGGGTTTGGCCCCGCGTAAACAAGGCGCTTCCATGGGCTCTGGGCAAAACGCCCACCTGGCAATTCAAGGCGCGCACTTTGTCAAAGGGCCGGCCGTCGGCGCGAACTTTATCTTCTAAGATCATGCGGCGCACTTCGTTGTAAATAATTTCCTCGATGAGGCCCGGGCCAAAATCCTTTTGGTCGGGATAGGAGGTTTCGATTTCCTTCATGGCTTCGATTTTAAGGAGGGTAATGGCATCTTCTCGGGCCAATTTTTCAGGGACCCGAAGGGCTTCCTTCAATTTGGGTTCAATTTTAGCCAGAATTTCCGCTTTAATGGAGGCGTCCAATTTGGGCGCTTCAAATACCATTTTTTCGCGGCCATTTTTCTTAAAGAACTCTTCCTGCCACGCGCAAAGTTTGTCGATATGATTTTGCGCTTCAATCAACGCTTCGAGAATCTTCTTTTCAGAGAGCATTTGAGCGCCCCCTTCAATCATGACAGGAGACCCCTTCCGCCCGGCAACAACCAAATCGAGGAGAGAGGTGGCTTCCTGTTCAACGGTTGGATTGGCCACAAATTTATCGTCAACCAATCCCATTCGCACCCCAGCGATGGGACCGTTCCATGGAATGTCTGAAAGCCCCAGGGCAAAGCTTGTGCCAATCATGGCCAGCATGTCGGGGTCATTTTCTTTATCAATCGAGAGAAGCATGATAGAGAGTTGAATTTCATTATGCAGGCCCTCGGGAAAATGGGGGCGAACACTCCTATCAATAAGGCGGGAAATCAGGGTTTCCTTATCCCGGGGCTTGGCTTCTCTTTTGAAAAAACCGCCCGGAATTTTCCCGGC
>JAKLIS010000249.1 GCA_022709485.1 Elusimicrobiota bacterium
GGCGGCGATGAAAATATTAAGAAGGGCAATCTGGGTGTAATAAGGATTTCGGGTGAGATCGGTAAAAAATAGAAGGGGACAAACCACCTGAGTGATTCCCAATAGGACCCAGGCGGATCGGATAAAACCGGAAGCGGTCATTTCTTTAACGGTGGAATCGGTTTTGGAAAATTTCTTGCTCATCAAACGTCGTCAGCGCTTCATTCGAAGTTCAGGGTCGTTGGGATTGATTTGGAGCGCCCGGCGGAAAGCGTCCTGGGCTTCTTGAGCGCGTCCCATTTTCTCCAGGAAAAACCCATATCCTTTCCAGGCGTCAATATTGGTGAGGCGGCCGCCATTTTCGGGTTTCAATCCTTCCAAATCTAGATCGGCGGCTTTTTTCATCCACTCGACCGCTTCCTTCGTTTCCGGCAGAAGCGGATGAAAAGGATCTTTTGATTTCTGATTGGCTTCGGTAAAACAAACTTTTGCCAAACTCACATAGAGAGATGCCAAGCGATCAGGGAATGTAATTCTCCGGATTCGCCGACTCGTGACGTCATTATGATATATGCATTGTTTATAGAGACGCTTGGCTTCTTCAAAATTGCCCCGGCGCAATAGAATTTGGACCATCCGATCTGTATTGGGCACGAACACCGGATCAATCATATTGTATAGACGGAAATTTTTATAAGCCTCGTCATAATATTTCTCCGCCTGGGCCGGGTTTCCCCCTAACATCGCCCCTTCCGCCCGCTTCACATAGAGAAGGCCCATTTGATGATGGGTTTGAACATAGTTGGGAGCCAACTTTTTGGTGGCCTCGTAAGCTTTTTCTCCCAGATCCCAAAGCTCAAACGCCTTTTTAAAATGGCGCTCGGCCTCGGCTGCGTTTCCTTGATTTTTAAGTTGATTGGCCTGCATAATTTCTTCGCTCCCCCGATCGTTATAAACATTACCCGTGAAGTAATAAGCCATCGGGAAATTGGGATTATTCTTGACCACCGCGGCATAATGCTCGAGCGCCCCGCCAAACTGGTTGTATTTTTTTCGAATGTCCGGCGGCTGCGTCATAAGACGGGAATCGAATTTGGGTTCTTTCGCCCAAATGGCTTGCTTTGAGAAGAAGATCGCCAAATTATGATGCACATCCGCTTGAAAATGATTGGAAAACTCCCGGATGCCAAATAAACTCAGAACAAAAATCCCGAAGATCCCCACCCATCGAAGGGGTTTTAAAACGGGATTAATGGGCAGGTATTGGTCTTGAAAAGGCACTTCCTTTTGAGGTTTCAAACCGTTTTCAAGCAACTCCATGATACCGAACAATAGAAAACCGGATATCAAAGCGAAAAGCCAGATTTCTCCATCCGTGGTGTCTCCGTCCATATTCATGCTCTGCGGGATCAGTTCTACTCGAAGCCAAATAAAAATGGCCGTCCAAAATCCGGCTACACCCAAGCGAATAAACCGGTCATAAGGCAGCCGAACTTCCTCCCTGATGATTGTGGCGTGGTTTCTGGCGTAAGCGACGAGAACTCCCGGTAAAAGTCCTGAAAAAACCCCGGAGGAGACGAAACGGATAGACACGTCCACACACCAATGGAAAAGCGCTCCAATATAGGCCCCCAAATACCCCAGCACTTCATAGGAGCGCGGGTCGCTTTGGCGGACAAGGAGGGACCGCTTTTTACCTAAGTCCGGAGCTCGAATTTGGGAATGCCATTTAAGCTGCTTCAAACCGCAGAAAATAGCGGTTAGAAACATCCAAACAAAAATACTGAACCCGACAATTCCCTCATCCTGCCAAACTTCCAAATACTCGTCTTCTGAATGATCTGTTTCAGTGTTGGATTTTCCTTCTAATACAATAATGTCAGGCCGCCGAAACGCGGGGTATATAACTTTAAACGTCCCCACCCCATTGCCGACCAGCGGATTGGTTCGGATCATTTCCCAAGTCGCGATCCAAGTAAATTGGCGAAAGCTAACGGAGAACAGACGGCCTTTGGCGTAATGAAGCACAAGGCCCCCGATGCCGATAACAATAAACACCAAAATCCCGTAAACCACTTTTTTTAAATTCCACGGCGAACGAATAACCCAAATCAAAGTAATGAGCACCACAATCCCCGCCAGGGCCACCGGAATCCATAATATGGAAAATCCCGTTTGAAGGGGTTGACCGCTGAACAAAGGCAAAACAAAGGCCTTCACCATGAGTGAAAGGATGCCCGCAAATGACAAGCCCAAAACCGCCATGAATATTGAGTAATAATTCTTATTAACGGAAATTTCTTCCATCTTCAAGAAATACTCCATGATGAGGAAAAATGTGGCGGAAATCGCCGCCACAAATCCCAACCAAGCCCCTTTGGTTTCGGTGGCATAAATGTTTAAAGCCAGAAAACCAAACAACATGAGGTACGATGTCACGCCCCAGGATTCCACACGCCATCGGCCCAACCAAACGTAAAGAAAGAGGCAAAATGAAATCCCCGCCCCAAATACAATGCGGAATGAAGGATCAAACCCCCCAAAAAGCCTGAGAGTCATCTTGTCGATGAGAAATATCGTAATAAGTGTCGTTATGAGCAGAATAAAGGGTCTAAAAAGGGGCCCTTTCTCTCTTAAAATGGACGCGAAAATAAGAGGGGTGATAATGACAAGAAAATTTCCATAAAAATTGGGGTTCCCAAATGTGGAAAACACCCGGGCGCCAAACGCCTGCCGCCAAATAAAAGGGTCTATCCCGGGCGAGGGGAGAGTGTAAAATCGGGAATCAATATATTGAAGGACTCCATAACCCACCGCCAACCAGGCCGCCGCCATGAGCCACCGCCATAACCGCGCCATCCGCTCGGTGGATTTGAGCTCAGCAATGGTGATGAGGGCTAGAAACATATAAACAACCCGGCGCAAAGTCTCTTCGAGTGCCCAGCCTTTGAAAGGAGTATGAATATAGGAAATGAGTCCGGAACACAGAAAGGCGATAAATGGAGCTACATAAATTAGGTCTTTTTTCGTAAACGGCCAGCGCCCTTCGATGAGAATTTTGGTTAGCCACACAAAAGCGAGCATGGTTCCGCCAATTTGCGTGAAAGTAATTTTTATTTGGGCCGAATCGTAGGTTTTAAGATAGAAAGAATTGGCCACCAAAAAAAAGAAAAGCGGCAAGGCATATGCCAATACCTTCGAGCAAACATACACTAAATGTTGGTGAAAGGTTATTTCTTGTGAAGTGGTTCTCTCAGCCATGAATAGCGGAAATAAACAAAATTTATTATAAAACGTAAA
>JAKLIS010000025.1 GCA_022709485.1 Elusimicrobiota bacterium
CCTCGGATTTCGCTGCCATAAGAAAGAATCTCTGGGGCGCAGGCACACGGGAAGAGGTTCATGAGAATAACCGCGCGACAATCCCCCGCCGTACTCTTCAGCCAAAGATTTATCCGCCCATTTCCAATAATCGTTTCCGAGACCTCTGCGATTGACGGGATACTCGTCGAGCGCGCGCAGGACAAACTCGGGACCGATTCTGAGAGCGGAAGAAATCGGTTTTTCTAACTTTTTGTTTTGAAGACACGCCAGAGCCAGGGCGGCCGCCAATGGATTATCTTCATTTCTATTTTGTTCCCACCACCGTTTTAAAATGGCCCGATATTTTTCCCTGACATATTCATTTTTTTCCAGTTGAATCAAATTGTACAGAGCCAAGACGCTGAGCGTTCCTTTTCGCATTCGGTTGGCGGAGGGGTTCCCCGCCACCAATTGCATAAATGTCTCTTCGAGCCCGTACCAGTCGATGGCGCTTTGGAGAAGCGCTTGGCCCGAATAAAGATTGGTTTTATAAAAGTGGGCAAATAAATAATCATTGGTGAGATAATCGGCCGTTTTTATGACGTGGAGCGCCAACAGAGCGTTGGCCGCCAGCACCTTGAGGTTTTCCGGGGATTCCAAATATTGACCGTTTTTATTTTTCTTGAAATTTTTCAGGGATTTCGTAATGAGCCTCTCGAGTTTTTTGCCGGGATATTCCTTTCCATTGCGCTTTCTTGAAAAGAAATGGTCTTTATATTTTTCTCTTAAGATTTCAGATAATCGGTCCGCCAAATGAAGAAGGCCATTGGCGGTGGGAATCGCCAGAAGATAAAGTTTCTCTTTGTCGTTTTTTTGAATGGATTTCATGACGTCTTTCATCCCCGGCCAAAGCTCGTAAAATGGAAAAATACGATGCGCCTTTTTAATTTGTTTTAAAAACCGCTTTTTCTTTTTTTCATCCGATAATAATTCGTCGATTCCGCGCTTAATTTGATCCGCGGAATAATAGGATGAAAGGCTCGATGAAAATCGGCCGTCTTTTTTTATGAGGAGTTCGTCGTCGATGAGTTGGCCGGCAACCATTGTTAAATCATTCGCCATTTGGTTTTTTAAGGCTTTATTTTCTATATGCGGGAAGGCCGCCGCGTAAGCGAAAAATAAACCGGTGTAAATATCTTTGCTCGGAGACTTATGATAGGGAACGCCGTCTTTATCCACGTACCGGGCCACAAAGACATCCGACGGTGATCCCAGAACTGATCGATGAAGGGTTTGCAGGGCGTTTTCGAGTTCTTGTAGGGTGAGTTTGCTTTTGGTGACGCCGTATTTCCACGCCAGAGAAGCGGCGTAAAATCCGGTATAGGTGGTGGCATCCCCGAGTTCGTCCGGGGAGCCGTCCGGTTTCCGCGATGCGACAAATCCGTTTTCAAGAAAATCCCGTCTTAACCGATCGCCCAAGGCCTGCGCTTTGTCCTCTAATTTTTTTATATCGATATCCGGATACCGTTCAAATTCGATTTTCTTAATCTCCCCATTGGCCAAACCATACCAATAGAGACGCGGCTCAACCTGATGGCCTTCGCGGTCTTTCATGGAAAATTCAATCCACCGCCTTTCATATCGGTTGGGGGAGGAAAAATCACACCGCTGGATATCCCGCTGACAAATTATTTCACCCGTGGTGACATCTCTCACTTCCAGCCGAAAAATCTCATAAGCTTCGTTTAAAAGACCCCTATTCGGATAGTGGCCGCGCCTCAAAATAAACGTGGCTCGATAAAGCCCGGGGCCCAGAGGCAGGGGATTCATAGAATTTTTCAGGATAAAACCTGGTTGGTCTATTTTGTAGTCCACCATCCAGCCGTGATGTCCTTTTTTGCCGGTTTGATGGGCAAAATCTTGATCGGGATCGAATGTCCGAATAGATTTCCAGGGCGGGGGATAAAGAGTCGCAGAATGGATATTGATGGCAAAAGAAAATAGCGAGCCTGCCACCAGGCTCCCGGCCAAAAGGAGCAATGGAAAGACCCACCTTGAGGGTCCATAGCTCATAGTCCGAGGGTAACCCTATTTTGGCCGAAAATCGATAGAAGAAACGGGTTGAGAATTAGAGACGTTCTTGGTGCCTAGTGCCTGGTGCCTGGTGCCTGGTGCCTGGTGCCTAGTGCCTAGTGCCTAGTGCCTAGTGCCTAGTGCCTAGTGCCTAGTGCCTAGTGCCTAGTGCCTAGTGCCTATATATTAAGCGATTAATTTTTGGGGAGGATTTTCCATTTAATTCTTAGTTTTTTACCAGGCACTAGGAACTAGGCACCAGGCACAGTCTTTGTGAACTGGGAACCATTCCCCTCCAGGCTCCGAAAATGGCTGTTTTTTAGTATAATCCCATCGTTTCTCACCCCAATGGCAAACCTCCAACTTGAATCTCTGCAAGATCGATGGCTCGGCCTAAAAACCAAGGTCAAGGCGGCAGCTGAAAGAAGCGGCCGGGAGATGAATGATGTGGTCATCCTGGCGGTGACTAAAAACGTTCAGTGTGAGATTGTTGCTCAAGCGATAACTTTGGGGATGACAGAAATCGGAGAAAACCGGGTCCAAGAAGCTTTAGAAAAAATTGAAAATTTAAAATCCCGGGGAAAATCAGGCTCATTGAATTTAAACGGTGTTCATTTCCACATGATTGGACATCTTCAGTCGAACAAAGCGCGAAAATCGGTCGCGAATTTTGATGTGATTCAATCGGTTGATCACCCGGATTTAGCCGCTGATTTAAATCGATTGGCGGGAGAAGAGGGGAAAAAACAACGGTGTTTAATTGAAGTAAAAATTTCTCCCGAACCCTCAAAATCAGGCATCTCCCAACAAGAGGCGCCGGCATTTATTGAAGGTTTTGGGCAATATCAAAACCTTAAATTAGAAGGACTCATGACCATCCCTCCGTTTGGCATCACTCCTGAGAAAACCAGGGAATATTTTCGGGAATTTAAAGTCTTTTTTGAAAGGCAAAAGAAATTTTTAGGCGAGAATCCTGTTCTTTCCATGGGAATGACGGACGACTTTGAAATCGCTATCGAGGAAGGAAGCACCATGATTCGGGTTGGGCGCGCCTTGTTCGGAGAAAGGAAGCGGCAGGATTAATAATTTATGACGGATAAAAACGTAGGGTTCATTGGATGGGGACGGATGGGCGGAGCCTTGGCGCAAGGATCGTTGGCGGCCGGGGTGCTGTCCGCCAAACAGATGATGGCCTTCGACCCGGATTCCAACGCCAAAGCCCGAATTAAAACCGCCAAATTAAAACTGGCGGGAAGCATCGCCGAGGTAGTTGAATTCGCCGACATTATTTTTCTCTGCGTGAAGCCTCAGCAGATGAGCGGGGTTTTAAAAGAATTGAGCTCCACTCCCGTAAAAGCCCAGCTTCCTGATAAATGTCTGGTGTCAATTGCGGCGGGCATCACATTGGCTCGGATAGCGCGGGACGTGGGGGATACCATTTCAATGATTCGCGTGATGCCTAACACGCCGGCGCTTATCGGAAAAGGGATGTCGGTCATGAGTCCCGGAGCCCGCGCCACCAAACAACAGATCGATCTCGTAAAACGGATTTTGAAGTCAGTGGGAGAAGTGTTGGTGGAAGTGGAGCATTTGATGGATGCGGTCACTGCCGTCTCCGGATCGGGACCGGCTTACGTGTTTTATTTGGCGGAAGCCATGACTGAAGCGGGGGTTGAGCTGGGACTATCCCGTGAACTATCCGCTCAACTGGTTCGTCAAACCGTATGTGGAGCGGGGCATTTAATGGGAGTTAGAAAAGAAAGCGCTCAAGAACTTCGGGAACAAGTCACCTCTCCCGGCGGAACCACTGCCGCTGCCGTTCAGGAATTTGATGCCCGCGGATTTAAAGAAATTGTGAAAGCTGCGTTAATTAAAGCGGCGCAGCGGTCCGTCGAACTGTCTCAAGTATGAGGTAAAAATATGATAATTAGAGTGAGAGCCATTCCAAATGCCAAACATAGCGAAGTCATGGGCCGGGTGGGATCTGTCGTCCGGGTCCGCGTGGCGGCCCCCGCGGTGGACGGCAAAGCGAACGAGGAATTAATTGAATTTTTAGCGGAATTTTTTGGGGTGAAGCCCAGAGATGTCGCGATTCTTCAGGGCGAAAAAGGAAAAGAAAAAACCGTTGAAATTGAAGGCCGTCCTGAACACGAACTTGAAGAAATAATGGACGCCATCCCGTAAGGGGTCAAGTCGCACCATGACTCACTTTTTGAGTCAAAAAATGAGTCATGGCGCGACTTGACCCCTTCACCCCTTCATTCAAATAAGGAGAAAAGATGACAAAAGCAAAAATTGAAGTTGAAGAAAAAGAAAAGCCCTTGGACGCTTATATTATGGAGTGTTATAAGGATCGTTATAAAATTCCTTTCGCGGCGCTTCGTTGGGCCAAGGAAATCAAGCAAAAAGAGAACCTGCCGGATCCGCTTCCCTCTTTGGTGCTTCGCGCCTTGAAAGAAATTCTGACCGGCCAGGCGACCGTGGCTCAGGTTGAAAAACTTCCATGGGCCATAAAAATCGCGCCTCAACCCATTCCGATGGTTCAAACCACGCCCACCATCAGCTTGAATGTGGACAAGAAAGAAGAGGAAGGAAAGAAATAGACGGGGGGAGTGTCTCGCCCATGAAGAAAAAAAAGATTGTTTTGGGGATTACCGGGAGCATCGCCGCTTTTAAAACCCCGGAAATCGTGAGAATTCTCAAGAAGAAAGGTTTTGATGTGGCCTGCGTTCTCACCCCGGCGGCGTCCCAGTTCGTGACCCCGTTTGTTTTATCCGCTCTTTCCGGGGAGAAAGCGGTGTCGGACATGTTTGACCCGGATGCCGCTCACATTTCCCATTTGAAAATGGCGGAAGAGGCGGACCTTTTTCTTATTGCCCCGGCTTCAGCCGCCACATTGGCCCGGTGCGCTCAAGGCATTGCGGAAGACATGGTGAGCGTGGTGTATCTCGCCACCAAAGCGCCGGTTTTAATGGCGCCCGCCATGCACGATACGATGTGGAACCACCCCGCCACTCAAAAAAACGTTGAAATTTTAAAAGAGCGGGGCGCAAAGTTTGTAGGACCCATAGAAGGCGATTTGGCCGATGGATCTTCCGGTCCCGGCCGCATGAGCGACGTGAACGAAATCGTCAGAATGGCGGAACGGATCGTTTCGTAAAGTCAAAATGGTCAGGCCCAAACCAAAAAAGCGATCCCTCAACGTTTTAATTACCGCCGGTCCCACCCGTGAATATTTAGATCCCGTCAGATTTCTTTCCAATGATTCCTCCGGTCGCATGGGTTTTGAGGTCTCGGCCGCTTTTCAAAAAACCAAAAATTACGTGATGTTGATTCATGGCCCCACGCCATTGGTTCCTCCCCGTGGAGTCCGTCATTTTGCTGTTACTTCCGCCCGGGACATGTTTTCCGCTGTTAAAAAATTCCTTCCCAAAGCGGATGTTTTTATCGCCACCGCGGCCGTCTCTGATTGGCGGTTTTCCAAAACGCATGTTCAAAAACTAAAAAAAGGGAACCTTTCAAAACTGTCCGTGTCTCTGGAAAAAAACCCGGATATTTTGGCGTGGGCGGGGAAGTGGAAAGGAAATCATGCCCGGCCGCTTCTGGTGGGATTTGCGCTTGAAACGGGGAACGTCCAAAGAGAGGCGCTCAAAAAACTTTCTCAAAAAAAATTGGATCTGATTATTGGAAACACCATTCAATCTTTTGGCGGGGAAAAAATTAAACCAATCTGGATTGAAACCGGTCCATCCGTTCATCCTTTGCCCCTCATGAGCAAAAAACGATTGGCGGAAAAAATTTGCCAATGGGTTTCTAAAAAGACCTCGGAGCGAAAAGATGTCTGAAGAATTAAAAACACTGCTTGAGTCTCTCAAAGCCATCACCCTGGAAAACGATGGCGAGATTCCCTATTGGGGCGAGAAAATTCATTTAAAAGCACCCGCCGTTGGGTCTTTAGGGTTCCCAATCCCCAACTCAGTTGAAGGATTGGGAAACCCTAAAGACCCAACGGCTGATACTTCTTCAATTGGCAAATCCCGATTTGGAAAGGAAGTCGGGGCCGTGCCGGTCTGTTCCCGAAATCCTTCAACGGAGTTGGGGAGGAGGGGGCAGACCGGCACGGCCCCGCATCCTTCAAATTCGGAAATTCAAGATAAAACCTCTGCCCTTGAGATATTGCGGAAAAATGAAATTGGCGATTGCCTTCGGTGCGCGTTGGGACAAACGCGCAAGAAACTTGTGTTTGGCGTCGGAAATCCCGCGGCCAGAGTGATGTTTGTGGGAGAAGGGCCCGGGTTTGAAGAAGATCGGCAGGGGGAACCTTTTGTTGGGAAGGCCGGCCAGCTGTTGGACAAGATTTTGGCCGCCATTCAATTGGACCGCCAGAAAGTGTATATCGCCAATATCGTCAAGTGTCATCCCATGGTGGACCCCAAAAAACCGGAGATGAGGGGAAACGATCGTCCGCCCACCCCGGAAGAAATGGCGCCCTGCCTTTCTTTCCTTAAAAAACAAATCGATATTATTAATCCGGTGATCATTGTGACCTTGGGCGCCACCGCCGCCAAAGCTCTATTGAACACTTTCGAAGGGATAACCCGAATCCGCGGGAAACTCCGAGATGTGAATATTGTGGATGGAAAACCGCCTTACAAAGTTTTGCCCACTTATCACCCCGCCGCTCTTTTAAGAAACCCCGACCTTAAAAAAGACGTTTGGGAAGACATGAAACTTTTAAGACAAATATTAAGCCAATGATTTTGGAAGTCGCCTGCCCCATTCCGGTTTTTAAAAATTTCGATTATTTGCCGCCTCCCGAGTTCTCACCCCTCAATCCTTCCGAAATTATCGGTCGCCGCGTGGAAATTTCTTTCGGATTTAAGAAAGAGGTGGGGATTGTCACGCGAATTAAAGAGACCTCCGATTTCCCCATCGAAAAATTAAAACCCGTGGTTCAGTTTTTGGACAACGATTCACTTTTGTCAGAAGAAATGATGGCTTTGGGGCATTGGCTTTCCGAACGGTATGTGTGTTCCTTCGGGGAAGCGCTCTTTTTTATGCTCCCGCCGGGACGCGGGAATCCGCAGTCTTTTGAAGAACCCGAATCCGACATCGCTTATCACGACGATTATTTGTCTCAACTGGGGACATCCCCAACCTTGACAAAGGATCAACAAACCGCCGTTGACATGATTCATCGCGCCATTTTTAATTATCCAGAAGAACAATCGAATGAGTCCGACGGGGAGGGGAGTTATCCAACTCCTTCGAGACCTCGTTTCGGGGAGATACGAAATAATGTTAGAGGTCGAGCGGAGTTGGATAACTCCCCTCCCCGCGGGTTCCCTCTCTCATTTTTGCTATTGGGCGCGGCCGCCACCGGAAAAACCGAAGTGTATTTGGAGGCCATCAAAGATGTGCTCTCCCAAGGGAAAACCGCGCTCTATCTCGTCCCTGAAATCAGTTTGGCCCTTCAGCTTAGCGAGGTTCTCAAAAATAGATTCGGAGACAAAAACGTTTTGCATTGGAGAAGCGACCAAGGCCAAAAAAGCCGTGTCGATAATTGGCTTCGAATCAAAAATGGGGAGTTCTCCATCATTATCGGATCGCGCGCCACCGTGTTGGCGCCTCTCCCCCATTTGGGACTCATCATCGTTGACGAGGAACATGATTCCGCTTATAAAGAAGACAGAAAACCCCGGTTCAACGCCAAAGACGTGGCCCTCGAACGGGCGAGACGGGCCGGAGCGGTGGCCGTCTTCGGAAGCGCGACCCCCAGTCTGGAAATTATGAAAACCGCGGTAGACGGGAAAATTAACCTCATCGAACTTCATAGCCGCGCCATCCCCGCCGCCGAACCCAAGATAAAATTGGTGGATTTAAAAACGGAAAAACCCCGCAAGTCCTTTTCCCCGACGCTGGAGAAGGCCATCAATGAAAGATCAAAACTGGGGGAGCAGTCCATTTTATTTTTGAACCGGCGCGGCTTCTTTCGGTACGCGATGTGCCCCAAATGCGATTGGATGGCCAAGTGCCCCGTTTGTTCCATCGGATTGGTGATGCACAAAGGGGGGAAGTCTTCCCCCTCCATGGCTTCACAATGGAGGGGGTTGGGGGAGGAAAAAATTCCCCCTCCTACCTCCCCCATTGAGAAGCCATGGGGGAGAAAGAAAAAAACAGGGAACCGGGAACTTGGAAATGTTTTTCTCAAGTGTCACTACTGCGGACGCACTTCTTCTCTTCCCCCGGCTTGCCCGCAATGCGGGGCCAAAAAAATAATCCAAGGCGGATTTGGGACCCAGCGTCTCACCAAAGAGCTGGAGGAAATTTTTCCTTGGGCCCGGATTTTAAGGTGGGATCACGATTCCGCCCTCCGCCGGGGAGAGCCTGAAAAAATCCTCCAAAGTTTTGAAGCCGGGGAGGGGGATATTCTTGTGGGGACGGTGATGGTGGCCCATGGATTCAATTTTCCAAAAGTGACTTTGGTGGGGGTGATGGATGCGGATTTAAATCTGCATATTCCGGATTTTCGGGCCGCCGAACGAACTTTTCAAACGATTACCCAAGTGGCGGGCCGGGCCGGCCGGGCGATGGTTTCTGGAGAAGTCATTATTCAAACGCGAAATAAAGATCACTATTCAATCCAATTCGCGGAAAAAATGGATTACAAAGGATTTGCGGCCGAAGAGCTTAAATTCCGCGAGGCGCTTTTCTATCCGCCCTTCAGCCACTTAATTGAGGTCACCACTCAATCCGGCAATTTAAAAAAAGCTGAAAAGGATATAGAGGGACTCGTTAAAAAAATCTCAGATGGGAATTCTTCCGTTGGAATTCTGGGCCCCACTCCGGCCAAACGGACCGGGAAAAAAGGAGCCAAGCGACTAATGGTGTTGCTCAAAATTCCCAATGACCGGTTTTTCGATTTTTTGTCCTTTTTTCGTCAAATGGTCGCGCCCCACCCGCAGAACTTTCTCATCAACGTCGACCCGCAGTAAGAAGGGGTCACCCATTACTTACCTATGACAATTCGTTGAGAAATTCATCGAAGGGGATGGCCACTTCCCCGCCTGAGAAAACCTGTCGGGTGGGGCCCAAATAGACAACGTATTTTTCCACTTTTTTCCCCGCCAGGGACTCAAAAGATCGAAGGCCTTTGAGTTGCGATTCCTGAACGCCCCTGGAATATTTGCACTCAATGGCAAGAAATTTTTCGTCTTGCTCGATGATCAGATCCACTTCGGCGCCTCCCTCGGTTCTGTAGGAGCTGAATTTCCAATTTTTTCGATGGGCTCTGGAAAAGTAGAAGCATTGCAGAATAAACCAGTGTTCAAATAAAGGGCCTTTTTCCAAATTGCTTAATTTCCGGTTGTGAATCCCCAAAAGGGCATTTCTGACTCCAATATCAAAAAAGAAAAGACGATCCCGTTGGGACACTCTTCGCTTAGAATTCTTCGGTTGAAATGAAGGAAGGCGAAAGGCAATTAACGTTTCTTCAAGAATTGAAAAAAAGCGCCGAATTGATTCTTTCGGGATTTCTGAATCAGAAGACAATTTTGAATAATTGATCCACTGCCCGCTGGCCTCCGCCGCCAAATCCAAAAACCGTCCATAAGCTCCGATATTCTTTATAAAAGCTTCAGCTTGAATTTCTTCGCGCAAATAAACACTCGCATAAGTGTCGAGAATGGCCGCCCCTTCTTGGGTGTCCAAAACAATCCCCGGAAGTGACCCCATGGTTAGAGCGCGGTCAAGATTAAATTGGTTTTCATATTCCCAGAAAGTTAAAGGATCCAGATATTCAAGAATTATTCGTCCAGGTAAAAGATTGGCGCCGCCTCTTTTCAGCTTGCGCGCGCTCGAACCGGTGAGGAGAAACCGGTGCGAGGAACCTTCATCGATGGCGGCCTGGATAATATTCAGCAAGGCGGTAACGCGTTGAATTTCGTCAATAAATAGGAGGGATTTTTTGGGAAGGGCTTTTAATTCTCTTGATAAGAGCCCCGGGTCTTTTGAATATGACAGGAACAAGGTTTCATCAGCCAGGTTGATGATGCGCGTGGGCGTTAGGCTACGACAGAGAGTCGATTTGCCGACTTGCCTGGGGCCTAATAAAAGAATGTTTTTTTTGCTTTGCTGAAGGCGCGGTGTAATGAGCCTGTCTAACATGCGGGTAATATACAACGTAAATGACCCACGGTCAAGCCTTATGCGAAGAAGGGGTCAAGTCGCTACATGACTCATTTTTGGAACAAAAATGAGTCATGTAGCGACTTGATAATCATCTAGGAGTCCCCTCCAAGGGATAAAATCGTTTGTGTCTCAAACAAGAACAAACGACACCCCAAGGAGGAAGACTCAAATGAAATTATACGGAGCAATCGACCTACATTCAAACAATTGT
>JAKLIS010000250.1 GCA_022709485.1 Elusimicrobiota bacterium
ATAAACAAGTACTTTACACACATTTTCCAAAGGCCTTTTCTTCTCCTCAAGAGGCGGAGAAACTTCTGGGGTGCTTGCCAGAGGCCATAAAAAGGCCTGTTTTGGGGATCGCCCCTAAATCCGTGGCCCCCGCCCGCACCTGGGACGCAGACAATTTTGCCGATGTCGCTCATAAATTCCAAGCGGAATCCGGGGGAACCGTCGTTCTTTTTGGAATTGAATCGGAGAGGCCTACAACCCAGGCGGTAAAAAGCCAGCTTAAGGGATCCGTTATTGACCTCACCGGCCGGCTCAATCTTCCTCAAGGGGCGGGACTCATGGGTTATACCATTGGGCTTTGCGATTATTTTTTATGCAATGATTCGGGCCTCATGCATATCGCTATCGCCGTGGGGACTCCAACAATCGCTGTTTATGGGTCCGGGGATCCCTCTTATGCAGGGTACAATAAGAAAGGTCCCTTTACCGCTCTTCAGCATAAAGAAATTTTTTGCGTGCCCTGTTTAAAAAACCATTGTTACCGTTCCGGCGCCGGACACAACGAATGTCTTAAAACGCTGCGGCCGGAAGAAGTTATGGCCGCCTTGAAACGTCTGGGACAGGTCACTCAAATTAGGTAAGTTTGCTTTGTGAGATTCGAACTCTATTCTCTTGTCTGCCAATCCTGTGCCGCCCGGAACGCTCCCGATAGGAAAACGTGCGTCGGATGCGGGGGCGAAGTTCGTCCCATTCGGCGATGTCCCGGCTGCCAAACGGAAAATCCTCCCAATGCTTATATTTGCGTCAAATGCTATCGCAAGTTGAAAACAAACCCTCCCACTTCGTTTGTCCATTTTCATATTCCCTGGCCGGCCTCAGTATTGGTTATCTGTCTTTCATTGGGATGGTTCGGCGTTAATCTCTTTAAGGGATGGATTGATTTTGTCTCCACACAGGTGGAATTGCGGACTCAGGAAGAGAGGGCCTTGGTTTTTCAGAAAAAGCAATTTGAGAATCGCCGCGCTCGGGTTGCGCAGGCAACAGATCAAAATGCCGTGCCACAGGAAGTGTTGGATGAAATTTGACGGGGTCGTTGGCATTACAGCGGGGCTGTTGATTTTTACTTGGGGATGCGCGCCGAAGGAAAAAATGATTTCCCCAGGTCCTCAAACGCCTCCGCCCCTTACCAAACCCGTATTTGATCGCACATTTGGAGATTTGACCGTCGGAGAGGGAGCCACACTTCTCATTCAATATAAAGGGATGAATATTTTGATTGACCCCATGTTTATCCCGGATAACGCCGACAATCTGGATTATTTGATTTTCACAGGAGGGTTTTTGCCGGAATCGTTTAAGACACTCAGAAAAAATCTCAAGATCGTTTGCCCCAAAAGCGAAGAAAAACCCATTCAATCACTTGGTTTTTCCCAAGTCAAAGGCATCGCCCCGGGTTCGCGAATCATGTTTCAAAAAAATGGGGGATTTTTATTCGTTTCTGTTTTGGAAAACCGGTTCGGTGCTCAGCCGGGAACGGCCGGCAATAGCTATATCCTTGAATTCGACAACGGGCGGAATATTTTCGTCGCCGGAGACGCCCTGGAGCCGGGCAGTTTGAAGCTGAACATATATCAGCTTCGTGACGATGGAAAAGAAATCCATTTTGGATTTTTTCATGGGGAGCCCGGGCAAGAAGAGAAGGTGGCTCAAATGGTGGCGATGCTTCAGCCAAAGATTGGATTTATTACTCCCCAGACCTCGGCGATGGAGTTAAAATTGAGCTCTGATAAATTTCAAACCCGTCTTAAAGAAGAACTTTTTGACGGATTCATTGTTAATCCAAAGGCGGGAGAAAAATATCCCTTTTAACCAGCTATGAAAAAGTTGACGATATTCCTCTTAATAGCGTTCGCGGGCATTGCCTGCGGCTCTTTTTCACTTGTCAACACCACCGGCTCCCCCGGTCCGCAGGAAGATGTTACAGGCGTCACCAACACCATTATTGAATTAAACGCCGCTCATGAGAAAACAAAGATTACGGCCGACGATTACTCCTCCACATCAATGGGGCAGCTCATCACCCTTGGAACCCCGGCTGGATACCGAATCAAACTTCGATACACGAAGTTTGGAATCTCGTTGGTCGAGGCTCTGAGGATTACCAAAGACGAAGAGTTGCGCCGGCGTTTGGTGGAGACCGCCCAATGGTCTCGCCGGCCTGAGGTTCGGGCGGAAGCAATCGTCACCATGGCCACTCTTTACAATCCAGAACACAAGAAACACTTCAAATCTGCCATTTTTGATTCTGATATCGGAATCCGGTTTGCCGCCGTTGAAGCATTTCAAATATGGGGTCTTGAAGGCACTCAGGAGCTTTTAAGACAGAGGATGGAGGTCGACTCGTCCCCCCTTATGAAAATTTGGGCAGCCCAGGCTCTTCTCGGCATGGGAGATAAGTCCGCTCTGGACACCTTATACGCGGGACTCAACAGCGAGAGCTGGGTCATCCGGGCCATGTCCGCCCGGTACCTGGGAGACTACGCCAATCCGGCGGATTATCAAAAATTGGTGAACAAACTTCAGCTTGAAACCAAAAATGACTTTGTCATCGCCGAGCTTTCAATTGCCGCCCTAAAACTAATTTCTCAAAAAGGGGATAAGGTCTCTTATTCACCTTTCGCCAAGGGATGGAAAGAAAATGATGAAGTGGGATACACCATCGGAAAAGACAATGTCATTGAATTGGAGCCGTTGATCATCGTTCCGCCGCGCTTGCGGATTCCAGAATCTCTCCGAATCGCTTCCGTAATAAACAACAAGCTTCTGGATCTGATAAGGAATCGTTTGGGGGCGACATTGGATCCGATTCAGGCCCAAGACCCCATGGTTTATCAACTCAATTCCATGCTTACGCCGACCGGATTCGCCCTGAAGACAAGATACTCAGAATTGAGTTATCTGGTGACGGAAGCTTTGGGAGGAACCACCGATCCCCTTTTGCGAATGGAACTTGAAAGAATGGCAAAAGATTCCAGCAATCCTCTTATCCGGGCCACGGCGATGCTTTCCTTGGCCTATAATAGAGAAGAAAGAGATTTGAGTTTTATCACAGATGGTCTGGTGGACAAAAATCCCACCGCGCGGTTCGGGGCCATGGAGGCGGTGGAAGTTGGCCGCTTTAAAGCCACCGTGCCTTATCTTATGCAGATCGCCAATCAAGATCCTGTTCCGGCGTTTCGAGTTTACGCCATGCAGATTTTGGCGAAATTCGGTGATCCTACCGGCCGCCAGCTCCT
>JAKLIS010000251.1 GCA_022709485.1 Elusimicrobiota bacterium
CGGCATGAGAGGGATCTTTGAGGGCAGGCGATAGGCCCGTCAGCCCCGGTTTGTCCGCCCACCCCGGCGAATTAAGAGCGGGCGTAATTCCGGGAAGACTCGCCAAAAGGGAAGGGGTCGCGGTCCGGGATGAGTTTTGGGATCCGGGAGGATGGGAATCCCCGGTTGATCGAATCGCCCGGTTTCTTTCTTTCCAAAAATTCAACTCAGGGGAATACGGGAACACCCCGTTCGTGAAAAACAGGATAATCCCAAGGACAGCAGAAATCAGCCGAGAAAAAGATAACGGTTTCTTCATAATTCGGAGGGCAAAAATCCCCAAAAGCTCAAGATTATTTCACCAAAATCGCCTTAAGATCCGATTAAGTTAATGTAAATATTATTGACAATTTTTGTTACATGACGCGAGGGGGGAGGCTTTGCAATCCTGTTGGCAATGAACGATTTTCTTTTTTTTAGCTCCCGGAGTGGGAATGTTTAAATGAGAATCGGCGGCTTTGGGTCAAAAATGGTTATAACCCTTCCCCAACTGATGAGGCGTGGGGTGGGAATCAAAAAGGAACCTTGGGAGCATTCGCTCTGCTCATGCTCCCGCCGCTGTCATGTTGCTCCTGTTCGTCGCAACAGCGGCCCCTCCATGTCTCTACAATGGAGGGGCCAGCCTGCTGACAGCTAGGGAGTGGGGGAGGCAAAAATTTGACGAATGGAAAACCAATTGTGGGAGATAATTCTTTTCAGTATCATCCAGCACTTCACGCCGAGGTAGCTCAGTTGGTAGAGCACGCCCCTGAAAAGGGCGGTGTCGTCAGTTCGATTCTGACCCTCGGCACATTCGATCATTTTGACTGAAAGGATTCCGATGAAAAGACTGAATGTCTTCAAATGGTCAAGATCCATTCTTTTTCCCTCCTCCATATTCTTGTTTATTTGCTCGCCTCTATTGGCTTCCAATCAAATCATTAAAATAAATGAAGATATTTACGTTTCAACCGGAGAAACAACCCAGGAAGTGTTGGGAATTAGAAGCCAAGTCCGGGTGGACGGAACCGTCAAAGAAAACGCCGTGGCCGTTTTGGGGCATGTGACTTTGGGCAGTTCCGCCACGGTCCAAGGAAACGTTTTTGTTCTGGGCGGAAAAATTATCCAAGCGCCCGGCTCTCAGATCAAAGGAAGCCGCGTATCCATTGATCCCGGCTTAAAAGCCCTCGAAAAATATTTTTATTTTTTGGCTCCCATTGTCGGAGGATTTTTGGCGGCACTGATTGGAGCGTCGATCCTTTTGGCGGGGCTCGGCTTTCTGGCCTTGGCGATTTTTATTTTGATATTCCTCGAGGGGTCGGCTTATCGAACTCAGAAGGCAATTTGGGCGGACCCTCTCATGTCTTTTGTGTGGGGCCTCATCGCCATCGCCGCTTCGATCCCCATAATGGCCATTCTCGTCATAACCATTATTGGCATTCCTTTTGCCCTGGCGGGGCTGGCGATCCTTTTCGCGGGGATCCTCCTCGGCTTGGTGGCCGTCGGGTTGGGAATCGGAGAGGAAATATCAAACCGGTTTCAACTCAAACTAAAAACCGTTTGGTCGGGGCTTCTCGGAATGACGATCCTTTTGATAATAGCGGCCGTTCCGATTGTCGGCGATATTTTTAAATTCGCGGTGAGTTGTTTTGCTCTGGGCGGCGTCATTAAAACCCGTTTTCAGAGATAATTTTTCCCTCGCCTATTTTCTAGGGGTTCCCACAAATTAATTCCCGCCGGACCAAACGGCGGTTTTCATCCAAATCCAAAACAATGACACGGGAAAACCCTTTTTCCTCGGCAACATTGATGTCGTTATGGGCGAGCATTATGCCAACAACTGTCCTTGCAAACGGCGCCTACTCAAGTTTACTTAGCTTAATCGGAAAGGTAACTGTTCTAGCCATAGCGATTTGAAATTAGTTCATGAACGCTCAGATATCGGAAAAAATTCAAATTACAGAGATTATCCCAGAATTCTTGTAATCACGTTCAAAAAATCTTGCAATTGCTTTGTAGTATAAAAATTGGAAGACTCGCAATGAATGCAAATGGTTCTTGTCGAAATCTTGGGAGAATCTTGCATTCTGGGGATTTTGATGGGTTCAACGAAATACAGCAAATAATTGATTATCAATTATTTACGACATATTTTCCGTTGGAATAACAGGGAATTCGTAAGCGGCAGGTCAGGAGTTCGATTCTAACTCTTGGAATTTTAGTTCCTGCAGCAGTCCGAACGGGGTACTCCAAATGGGGCCTTGCCAAATCTTAACGTTCCCTTTTCCCGCCCTTTGATATTGTTTAATTAGCCATGGTACGTATTCCGCCTGCCAAAGATTCAAGTCGGGGTTGAACTGCGAAATCGCAGCGGGGACATTGACAAACAACCCGTAATAAGACGGAAGCATCAATGCCCTGTTGTTTTGCATTTTCATCCCGGGGTTGTACAGCCAAAGTTGTCCCGGTCCGAGAATCCGCTCTTTCGTCTCACAGTAAGAAAGCAGTTGTTTGAACTGCGTCTTATCGTATTTGGGCCAGATGGACTTAAAAGAAAGCATCAAATCTTGGAAAAGGTAGGCTCCCATAATCCCCAAAAATAAAAACACAAACAACGTGTTGATTGAAATGGGCCGAAACCCCCGAACCGCAATACCGTCAGATTTTTCCACTATTAAAAGCCAAGGCATCCCTAATATGCAACACGAAAGAAACCAGCGGTAGGTCACTAAATAAGGAAGAGAGTGTACAATTATTAGGGTTTTTTCGACGTTATGGACCAGTATCAACAGGACAAAAATAGCACCTCCAATTTGGATTCTCCTTGAAACCATTCGAATGTCTAGTAGCCGAATAAAAGTAAAAACAAGGATTAAGAACCAGGTCAAGTCCTTTATAGAAAACACACACGCCAAGCCAAGAGAGGCAAAAATAAAAAGATCAATTTTGTCGAGAGTCCATTGTTTTTTAATAAGTTTTGTCAAAAAAATAAAAAAATTCAGCAAGAGCCAAGGCAAAAAATAGATGTGATAAACCCGATTGTTTGATCCTGTCAAAAAGATATAGGTGCACGTTAACCCGACCGTGGTCACGAAAACGGTTCGTTCATTATCCGTCAACGCTTTATATCTTCGAACTTGGCAGGCGACTGCCGTTAAGATGCAAGCCAAAGCAAAAGTATGCGTTGGATGGTACAATCGATACTCATACATATTGAGCAACAACTCAACAGAATCGAAGAAAATTGAAATCACA